>NZ_JBFUAY010000076.1:0-26000 GCF_056406015.1 Rhizobium sp. P1_E1
GCCATCGGATGGGCGTGTAGCTCAGCGGGAGAGCACTACGTTGACATCGTAGGGGTCACAGGTTCAATCCCTGTCACGCCCACCATCCGATCTCCCTGACATTGTTGACAAATCCCCGCTTTGGGGATTTTCTGCTTCCTGAGCCTGGCAGGCGCTCCAGATCCAGCGCTTTGCGGAGCGAGGGCTTGCGCGTGATTGGTCCTCGACCATGATCCGGGCCGGATTCAATGGCTGTGGGATAGCCCCACACGGGGAAATAGGGGGACATATGACGCAAAGGACGCGGACACGGAAAGCGATATCCATAATCCTCGGCCTCGCCCTGGTTGCGGCTGGCCTCCTCGGTTTCGGTTATATGCAGTTTCATGTCGTCGAACCCATTAGCATCAAGTTTTGGCTGATTCCGATCACGATCTTCGCGGCTGGGGTAGCGATCCTCTGGGACGATTTCAAAAATCCCTAGCGAGACGACTGCTCTCCCCGTTCGACGCCCGAGCGACCGGCGGCAAGCTGGTGAAAGAGGGCAAATTGAGCAGTTCCAGCAAAAGCGCGTCTTCGTTGCTTCCCGTCGAGGCGACATTCGCCAGTCACCGATCACTGCCGGTGAGAAGCTGTGGCCCGACATCGGTATGTCCTGGGGCATTGTTCGGCTTTGTCCGATTCGTGCAGATTGCAGCGATGGCGCTTTCGCATATGAGGACGTGCTCACGCGATCATCAATTGCATACCGTTGCCGAAGTTCAGCCCCTCGTTGCTCAAGCATTCGGAAGCGCGAGCTTTGTGACGTACAGATGACGGGTTTATGACAAAATGCGTGTGATTTCAGCAACATAGCAGTAGCAGCCTGCTGTCACGATCGACAATGTCGTTGCAGTGCAACATACCCTATGTAACTTCCGCGGCGAGGCAGGCACCGAGCCAAAAAGGTGCCGCTTCGGTCACACGGGGTGAAGACACGTAGGGACTGCCGAGCGCAGACGGTCTTCATCCTCTTGCATCTGAACTGGAGGTTATTCCATGAACATCAAGAGCCTTCTTCTCGGCTCCGCTGCTGCACTTGCAGCAGTATCCGGCGCTCAGGCTGCTGACGCTATCGTTGCTGCCGAACCGGAACCGGTTGAATACGTTCGCGTCTGCGACGCTTACGGCACCGGCTACTTCTACATCCCGGGCACCGAAACCTGCCTCAAGATCAACGGTTACGTTCGTTTCCAGGTTGACGTTGCTCCGCACGCCAGCTCGATCGGCGCCGCCGGCGGTGGTTCTGTTGCCAACGACTCGGACTGGGATGCCCGTACGCGCGGTCAGGTTCAGTTTACGGCCAAGAGCGACACCGAATATGGTCCGCTGACCGGCGTCATCGTCATGCAGTTCAATGCTGACAACGCTTCTGCCCAGAAGGCCCAGCTGGACTCTGCTTACATCGACATCGCAGGTTTCCGCGCTGGTCTCTTTTACTCCTGGTGGGACGATGGTCTCTCCGGCGAAACGGACGATATCGGTTCTCCGGTAACGCTGCATAACTCTATCCGTTATCAGTACGAAACCGACGCCTTCTACGCTGGCATCAGCGTTGACGAGCTGGAAGACAGCCCGTTCTATGATGGCGAAACCGCTAACAACTTCGGCGTTGYAGTTGGTCTCGGCGGCAAGGCTGGAGCATTCAGCTACCAGATCACTGCTGGTTACGACACCGACAACGAAGAAGGTGCCGTCCGCGCCATGGGTACGGTTGCTGTCGGTCCGGGCACGCTCGGCCTCGCAGTCGTCTACGCGACCAACCCGAACGCCTATTACAACAAGGCTGAATGGGCCATCGCTGCTGAATACGCCATCAAGGCGACCGACAAGCTGAAGATCACCCCGGCCGTTCAGTACTACGACAACTACGGCATCACTGCTGGCGAGTTCAACGACGACGTTAGCGCCTGGAAGGCCGGCGTAACGGTCGACTACCAGATCGTTGAAAACCTCTCGGCAAAGGTTTCGGTTCAGTACCTCGATCCGGACAATGCTGAAGACGTAACCTCGGGCTACTTCCGCCTGCAGCGCGCGTTCTGATAAAAGGCTGCCGGCTAGAACAGGATGTCGTCCGAAAACCGCCTACACTTTTCGGCATCACGCTCTGGACCGGCAGCTATAAATTCCTGATCTGACTGACCTCCGATCGGGAAAGAATGGGCCTGGACTTCCCTGCCTGGGCCCATTCCCCTTGGCCAGAAGTGCGTCCAAGATGGCAGGCGCGCGATGAGCGCCTAGCTACTGTCGCGTCACATCGGTTCGTTGCCGATGTCCGGCAGCCTATGTCATTGCTGGACCCTGTAACCAGCAGGCTCAACCAACTTTTGACTCACCTGCCGCCGATCGCCGAGCCAGCCCGGCGGCCGACGAAATTTTTGTGCCTCTGGAATAACGGAGCCAAATTCGGACACAGAGCCATGCCATGGCGAACCGAGCATGAGGTGGTGATTCGCCTCGACAGGACATGGGGTTTTGAGATCGAAATGAAGTTATCCGCGCTTGCCGCCGCCGCAATTTTTTCCGCTGTCTTCGCCTTGCCGGCCTCTGCCGCGCCGGCCGCACCCGCCGAGACCTTTCCCGGCGCGCCTGGCGTCATTACGCTTTCCGGCAAATGCGCCAAGCTTGTTGTCGCTAAGTTCGACGCCACCAAGGGCTGCAAGAACGAGCTTGCCAGCGTCACGCTGGTCAATGGCCTGGTGACCTTCATCTTCACTTCGGACGGCAAGGCGCTCGGCTTCCAGGGCGACGGCGGCGGCATCAAGCCCGCCTCCAACGGCAATGCCCGCCTGCCGCTCAGCCTCGTCACCACGGGTGTCGGCAACAAGATGACCGGGGAGGTCAAGGTTGCCGGCTTCTGCACCTTCGGCAATCCCTATGCCGGCAAGCCGATTGCGATCGAATGCACCGCAGAAAGCAAGGACTCCTCCTTCACCGGCAGCTTCCGCACCGGCGGCAAGCTGGTGAAAAAAGGCAAATAGCCAGAGCGACTCCAGCAAAAGTGCGCAGCGGTTTTGCGTCGGGAATCGCGTGAAAACAAAGCGAGAGCGTTTCCGTGGCATTCGAGAATGGAAATGCTCTACAGCGCCGCGCGTCTTTTCAGACGCGCAAAGGACGCTGTAGCATTTTGAATTGCCGTCAGGCGCACCAGGCGCTGCCGGCAGCCCCCGGCTTGCGTGCCAGTCCCTCATTGATCAGTTGCGCGCCGAAAGAGCGCCCGTCGCGCGAGACGACGCGCGGTGCGCCTGAGGACTCGGTCTTGCCCGCGGCATTCATGGTGAACGGTCCAGCGTTCAGAAGTGCCAGCAGCCGTGACTTGGCGGCAAAGGCCACCCTGCGTTCGCCGTCACAGCGGGCCTGGTCGACGACAGGGCTTGCCATGTCGGCAATCACGATCTTCTCGCCCTTGTACCAGAAGACACCGCCGTCGCCGACGCAATTGATGTGGGCGCCCTGCCCGCAATAACCGAAGGCGACTGTCCCGGTTTCCGAAACGGCAGGAGAGGCCGGGGACGGCACTGCTTTTATCGGTTGGATCATCGGCGTCGGGATCGCGGCCGGCGGCAGCGGCTGCGACTGTGGCACCGGCGATACGGCTTTCGGCATGGGTGCGGCAAGCGCCACCTGCTTCGGAGGCACGTCCTTCCTGACGAGGGGTTTCGGCTCCGCCGTTTCCCGCGTGATCGGCGCCGATTGCCTTGCAAGCATCGGCTGGATGCTCTTCCAATGGTCGTGAGCGACGATGCCGCCGATCGCGGCAATGCCGATCACCGCCCAGGGCAGCAATCCGCCACCGCTGCCGCGCGCTTTGCTCTTTCCTCTGGCCGGCGCCTTGCGGCGGCCGCGTGTCGCTGTCTTGGCCATCTGTCCGATTCCCGTGAGGCCGGGATTATCGCTGCCCAATCCTTTCCGAAAGGTTGGCGCGGCGACAGGATGATGCCTGGTACGGCGATCTTTTCCTCCAATGACAGGAAAGCGCCGGGGCGCACCGGCGGGGCCTGTGCGGCGCCTGAAACACACGACGAGGAAAAAGCTGAACAAATTCCGGGCTTACACGTTAGCCAGCGAAAAATTCCATCTATTCTAGGGGAAAAATCCATGGATCTCATCATCGCCGACATGATACCGGCGTCGCGCATCCACTATCCGGTCATCTTCGCCCGTCTGCTCGGCGCCATCGTCTTCGGCGCACTGATCGGCTTCGAGCGCGAGGCACGCGACCGCCCGGCAGGCTTTCGCACCCATATTCTGATCAGTCTTGCCGCGGCCCTCTTTGCCATCATCTCGATCGAGGCCGTGCACATGCCGGGTTTCGCCGATGACGAGCAGGTGCGTATCGATCCGCTGCGTGTCATCGAAGCCGTAACCGCCGGCGTCGCTTTCCTTGCCGCCGGCATGATCGTCTTTGCCAGAGGTCGGGTGCACGGGCTGACGACGGGCGCCGGCATGTGGCTCTCCGGCGCGATCGGCCTCGCCATGGGCTTCGGCTATTGGCCGATCGCCTTCTTCACGACGCTCGCCGCCATCTGTGTGCTCTTCGCTTTCGGTAAGCTCGAGCAACGATTCGGCTTTAACTCCGGACAGCGGATCGATCGGGATGACCATCAATAGAAAACAAAACGCCCGGCATCATGCCGGGCGTTCGTATCAGCGTGACTGTCTGCTGGTCATTCGGAGCGTGCGGCCGAAGGATCGTTTTTCCCAACCGATGCCGTACCGCCGATGGACGAAAGCGGCTTCTGGCGTTCGCCGATGCCGATATTGATGCGCTCGTCCGCCGCCTCGCGTACGGCCTGCCATTCACTCTCGTGCCGGATGAAGATCTCGCGGGGCACAAAGTTGATCGTCATATGTTTCTCACCCTGTTTCAAATCTACCGTCAGCGCCAAAGAGGCCTCCGGAATATCCGTTATTTCTTGGCGTCAGCATTGCCTTTAATGTCGGGACCACCCTTGGAAAGGTCTGCGCCGGTAACATGGGCGGGCACGTGAATGTCGTGATAGACGCCGGGCGTCAGGGTCAGATCGACATGATGCGGCGGCAGCACCTGCGCCTTCTGCATGCGGTTTGGCTTCGCCCGCTTCATGCGGTCGGACGCCTCCGTGCGCTTGTCGGGAACATGGGTCGAAGTGTGCATCATCGGCCTCCTTTTTTAAGCTCAACAGTGCCTAACGGACGGGCATCAGGATGGTTCCAAAAAAAATTACCCAATCTCGATATGCCTGTCGGCCTTGACTGGCCCGGGAAGCTCATTACCTAGAGCCTATCCTGCAGCCTTCCAGACATCGGCTGACGGGGGAACATTGGTGCCGGGCCCCTCTGGCGAGAGTTTTTACGGCGCTCTCGTGATGTCGGTACCGCCTGCAGCTTAGCCGGCGGATTTTTCATCGATGAACAAGCTCACCATGCCTGACCCGCATGCCCGTTATGGCATGTCGCGTTTTTCCAATATATCACCCCTCTTCAATGCGATTTGCGGCCGCGAGGTGCGGCCATGAACCAGTCCGTGACCCATAAATCTTCGCTCAGCTATTTCCGCTGGGCTTTCATCGTTACTGCCCTCGGCCTCGTTCTCGGCGCCGTGCTCGGCTGGCAGACGACGGGCACCATCGGCGGCATGGCAACCGTCTTCTTCATCTGCACCGTGCTTGCAGTGCTGGAGATATCGCTTTCCTTCGACAATGCCATCGTCAACGCCAACAAGCTGAAGGAGATGACGCCGGTCTGGCAGAAGCGCTTCCTCACCTGGGGCATCATCATCGCCGTCTTCGGCATGCGCATCGTCTTCCCGCTGGCCATCGTCGCGATCGCGGCACAGATCGGCCCCTGGGATGCTCTGGTGCTTGCCGCCCGCGAGCCGGCCGAATATGCCCGCATCATGAACGACGCGCATCTGCCGATCGCAGCCTTCGGCGGCACCTTCCTGATGATGGTCGGGCTCAACTACTTCTTCAATCACGAGAAGCAGGTGCACTGGATTGGCGGTCTTGAAAAGATGATGGCGCGTTCCGCCACCATCAAGGGTATCGAGATCGCCTTCGTGTTGGCGCTGATGCTGGTTTTCTCCTGGCTGATCGGCGGCGAGGAAGCCACCGTCTTCGTCCATTGCGCCATCTACGGCCTGCTTACCTTCCTCGCGGTCGAGGTGGTCGGCGGGCTGCTCGATGCCTCGCAGCAGACGATGAGTGCTGCCGCCAAGGGCGGCCTCGGCGCCTTCATCTATCTGGAGGTGCTGGACGCCAGCTTCTCCTTCGATGGCGTCATCGGCGCCTTCGCGCTGACGCAGAACCTCTTCGTCATCGCCATCGGCCTTGGCATCGGCGCCATGTACGTGCGCTCGATGACGATCATGCTGGTGGAGAAGGGAACGCTTGCCGAATACCGCTATCTCGAACATGGCGCCTTCTACGCCATCCTGATCCTCTCGGTGATCATGTATGCGCAGACGATGGTGCACATCCCCGAAGTCATCACCGGCCTCGGCGGCGCGGCGCTGATCGGCCTGTCCCTCTGGTCATCCATCCGCCACAACAGGCGCGAAAAGGTCGAGGGTCACGTCGCCCGGCAGGAGGAACTTCACGCCTGACAATGCAAGCCGCTGGGCGGCACCCATAGGGATAAAAATAAAGCCCGCGACCATCCGGTTGCGGGCTAATTCATTCATGCATGGCTTGCAGGTGTGTTAGCGGGAGACCTGACTGAAGGAGGCTGGGTCGATGCCGAGCTCCCTGAGGTCGCCGGCGCGCGGGCGACGGCCGGCTTCAACGGCGGCGCTGACAGCATTTGCAGCACCGAGGACGGCGAATGCGCGGCCAAAGAAACCCGTACGGATTGAATTGCGGAGTGCGGACATTGTCCTTTTCCTCTTGCTCTATGATTGACCACTCATAGATGGCATCGCGCATAGACCTCCACAATGCTCAGAAAATCACCTCAGCCATGCAAAAAACAACAGGCCGGCACATGTCTCCATGGCCGGCCTCGAGGGAGGGGGTGGGTCGTCTTTTTCTTCTTAGAGCGCCGCGACCTTTCGGACGCACAAAGGACGATCTAACACTTTGAAATCTACGCATCGTGCTTTCCGAAAATCGATTCCGATTTCGGGCCGATGCGCTAGTCTTCGTTTGCCGCCAGTTGCGACAGCACCTGGCCCCTGCCACGCAGCCGCAGAATCAGCGGGATGAGGAAGGCAGCGGCCGCAACGATGAGCAGACCCGCCGCGATCGGCGACATCACCAGCGTCGTCACATCGCCCTGGCTGATCGCCAGCGCCCGGCGCAGCTGCTGTTCGGCAAGCGGCCCGAGGATCAGGCCGACGACGGTAGGCGCGATTGGATAGCCGAAGAGCCGCATCACATAGCCGAGCAGGCCAAAAGTGAGCAGCATGCCGAGCTCGAACACGGATGGATTGGCACCGATTGTCCCAAGCGTCGCAAACAGCAGGATGCCGGCATAGAGCCACGGCTTTGGAATGGTCAGCAACCGCACCCAGAGCCCGATCATCGGCAGGTTCAGCACCAAAAGCATCGCATTGGCGATGAGCAGGCTGGCGATCAGTCCCCAGACGAGCTGCGGATTGGTGGCAAACAGCAGCGGCCCCGGCTGCAAGCCGTATTGCTGGAAGCCGGCGAGCATGATCGCCGCCGTCGCCGTCGTCGGCAGGCCGAGTGTCAGAAGCGGCACCAATGTGCCGGCGGCCGAGGCGTTGTTCGCCGCCTCGGGACCGGCCACGCCTTCGATTGCGCCATGGCCGAACTCTTCCGGGTTTTTCGCCAGCCGCTTTTCGGTCGCATAGGAGAGGAACGTGCCGATTTCGGCGCCGCCCGCCGGCATCGCGCCGATCGGGAAACCGATCAGCGTGCCGCGCAGCCAAGGCTTCCACGAGCGCGACCAGTCCTCTGCGGTCATCCAGAGCGAACCCTTGACCGCCTCGACCTTCTCCGCGATCCGGTTGCCCTGCGCGGCGATATAAAGCGTTTCGCCGATCGCAAACATCGCCACGGCAAGCGTCGTCACCTCGACACCGTCGAGCAGGTCCGGGATGCCGAAGGAAAGTCGCGCCTGCCCGGTCTGTTGGTCGATGCCGACCATGGCGAGCGCAAAGCCGATGAACAGCGAGGTCAGGCCCCGCAAGGCGGAGTCGCCGAAGGCCGAGGAGACGGTGACGAAGGCAAGCACCATCAACGCGAAATATTCGCGCGGCCCGAAGACCAGCGCCAGCTTGACGATATAGGGAGCGATGAAGGCAAGCCCGAGCGTCGCAATCAGGCCGGCGACGAAGGAGCCGATCGCCGCCGTCGCCAGCGCCGGTCCGCCGCGCCCGGCGCGCGCCATCTTGTTGCCCTCGAGCGCGGTGACGATCGAGGCGCTTTCACCCGGCGTGTTGAGCAGGATCGAGGTCGTCGAACCGCCATACATGCCGCCGTAATAGATGCCGGCGAACATGATCAGCGAGCCGCCGGGATCGAGTTTGTAGGTGACGGGCAACAGCAGCGCCACGGTGAGTGCCGGGCCGATGCCGGGAAGCACGCCGACGGCGGTGCCGAGCGTCACGCCGACCAGCGCATAAACCAGGTTCATCGGCTGCATCGCAACCAGGATACCCTGCCATAGGAATTCGAATGTGCTCATCTTGGTGTCCCAAGCGGCGTTCCCGACCATCCGATTTCGGGGTCAGGCGCCGCGCAAAATCAAAAGAGCTGACAGCGCGTCCGCGCGGTCAGAAGAACAGATGTTCGAGCGGGCCGGCCGGCAGCGTCAATTGCAGCAGCTGCGAGAAGATCGCCCAGACGACGAAGCTGAGGACGATGCCAAGCGGCAGCGAGATCCAGAGCTTACGTTTGCCGAAGCCGCGTGCCGTCAGCGCGAAGAGGATGCCGGTCGCGATCGAGAAGCCAGCGACGCGCAGGAGCAGCATCTGGCCGGCAAGACCGGCGACGATCCAGATGACGGGCGCGACTTCCTGCCGGTCCCGTTCGGGAAAATCGCCGCGCCAGGCTTCGAAGGCAGTCCAGATCCCGAGACAGAAGAGGCCGAACGCCACCACTTGAGGCACTGTCGCCGGACCGATGCGGTCGTACTGCGCGATGGTTTTCAGATGCAAGGCATCCCAGGCCATCACGCCGGCGACGACGAAGAGGAAAACGGCAATGATGAACGCCGCCCAATCAGGGCGACGCTCGGTTGCCGAGGAGGTGTTATCCTCGCTCATTGAACAAGTCCGATATCTTTGAGAATGCCTTCAGTGGCCGAGACATCCTTCTCGAGCTGCGCCTTGAAGGCATCGCCGGAGAGATAGGTGTCGGCCCAGCCCTTGGTCTTCAGGGTTTCCTGCCAGGTGGCGGAGCTATGCAGCTTCTCGAAATCGGCGGTGACGGCTGCCACCTGCTCGGCCGACAGGCCGGGGGCTGCGGCGACCATGCGCCAGTTCTGGATGGTGACGTCGGTGCCGGCTTCCTTCAGTGTCGGGGCATCGACGCCGTCGATACGCTTGTCGCTGGATACGGCGAGAAGACGGAGCGTGCCCGACTTCACCTGCGATTCAAACTCGCTGTAGCTCGAGACGCCGGCCGTGACCTGGCCGCCGAGAATGGCGGCAAGCGCTTCACCGCCGCCGGAGAAGGCGACATAGTTGATCTTGGTCGGATCGACGCCGGAAGCCTTGGCGATCAGGCCGACGGCGATGTGGTCGGTGCCGCCGGCAGAGCCGCCGCCCCAGGAAACCGCACCCGGATCCTTCTTCAGCGCCGCGACCAGATCGGCCATCGTCTTGATCTCGGACGCGGCAGGAACGACGACGGCCTCATACTCGCCGGTCAGACGGGCGATCGGCGTGACATCCTTGAGCGTCACCGGCGACTTGTTGGTAAGGATCGCGCCGACCATGACATAGCCGCCGACGATCAGCGAATTCGGGTTGCCGGCAGCCTGGCTGCTGAACTGCGCAAGGCCGATGGTGCCGCCGGCGCCCGGAACGTTCTGGACCTGCACGTTGCCGGAGATCTTCTCCTGCTGCAGCGCGGTCTGCAGCGAACGAGCCGTCTGGTCCCAGCCGCCGCCCGGAGCGGCCGGCGCGATGATGGTGTAATCGGCCGCATAGGCCGGCAGCGCGATAGTCGCGGCAAGAAGAGTTGCGATGAACGTATGCTTCACGATGTGTCCTCCGTAGCGGCTGAGCAGACCGCCTGTTGTTCTCTGGGAATCGGGAGGAATGGGCCGGCCAGCGGACGCAAGGGTCCTGAATGACGAGCAGAATACCTCCCAAGGCTTCAGCTCTCCGCCTCCACGGAGAAGAAGTAGCCAAAGCGACCACAACAACCTGTCATTTAGCTGACATCGGCGAGATATCCAGAAGGACAGGACACTTTTTTGCCGTAATTGGCGGACGGCGGTCTCATTCCGGTTCGTCGCTGCCGCATGGCCAGCACCGCTGGCCGCCGCGAAACATGGCCGCGAGCCTTTCTGACGAGAGCTATGGGCGCAGCGACCCAAAGCTCTTTAAGGAGGGCCAGCCCGCCGAAAGCTGACGCTTCACTGCATCCGCAGAACCTCGTTCCAGTGCGCGATCAGCCGCGCCCGCTTCACCTGATCGAGATAGACCATCAGTCCGGGACTGACCGGCACCGGCCGAAGTTGGGCGCCGAGCAGTTCCTGCAGCGTATTGGCGGTATTCTCCCCCGCGACCTCGGGGCTCACGGCCGGAATCTGCAGCTCGCGCGCCAGGATCGTCTGCCCTTCCCTCGACATGAAGAAGGTGAGATAGCGGCGCCCGAGCTCCGGCTCGGCAGCCGCCTGCGGCACCAGCCCGATCCGCGACATCACCACGGTATAATCCTTCGGCAGCACGATGCCGACATCGGGATACCGCGAGGCCCAGTCGGCCGCATAGGAACCGAGAATATTGTAGCCGAGCACGAAGCGCCCGTCGGCAACACGTTCGAGAATCGCCGAACTCGTCGAATAAAGCTTGACGCCGGCGGCCCCCATCGCCCCGATCACCGACCAGATGTCGCCGAACTGTTCCTGGTCGCGCGCCATGAAAAGAAAGCCGACGCCGGAGCGCTCGATATCGTAGGTACCGATCCGCCCATAGACCTCGTTGCCCTTGCGTTTCAGATAATCGACGAATTCGGCCCGCGAGCTCGGCACCGGCTCATGGGCAAAGCTCGGCTTGTGATAGACGAACACCGCCGGCTCGAAGGTGAGCGCATAGGCGGTGTTGCGCCAGTTCGCCCATTTCGGCCATGCAGCGCTCATCGGCAGGTTGCTGACCTGCGCATATCCGTCGTTGGAAAGCTTCACCTGCAGGTCCATCGCCGAGGAAAAGGCAAAATCCGCCGTCTTCTTGCCGGCATCCGTCTCCTTGACGATCCGGTCGTAGATGTCGCCGGTCAGCATGTCCTCGTATTTGACTGCGACATCGGGATTGGCCTCCAGGAAACCCCGGATCATCGGCTGCGCCAACGGCTCGTCGAGCGAGGAATAAACCGTCAGTACCGGCGCATCGGCATTGCCGGATTTTGCCGGATAGAACACCTGATCGGCCAGGGCAAAGCCCGGCCAAAGCGCCAGCAGCAAGATGAAAACTCTCCTCATGCAGCAACAATGCCCGAGCGCGCCGGGAGGAGCAAGGGCGCCGGCCAGACGGTGGCACCGCTGCCTGTTTTGCGGGGTCAGAGATCGCGCTCGAAGAAGAGCAGGATCTGCTCGAGTTCCGGCGGGACCGGATAATAGGCATCCCGTTCGCGGAAGCCGAGGCGGCGATAGAGCCCCTGCGCTGCCGTCTGCAGAATGCCGGTATCGAGCCGCATCGACAGATAACCGTCGGCTTTTGCCCTTGCCATCGATGCCTCGCAGAGTGCCGCAGCGACACCGCGACCGCGTGCCGCCGCCGAGACGAAAAGCCTTTTCATCTCTGCAATGCCCGGCGCTTGCTCTTGATGCATGACGCAGCCAACAGGCTCTCCATCAAGCCGCGCCAGGAAGATTGCACCCTTCGGCCTTTCGTGAATCTGCGGCAGGCCGGCGAGCAACGCCTCGAATTTTTGCGGATTGTAATAGAGATCGACTACCGGCCGATGCTGGGGGTAGTTGTCATAGAGCCATTGCCGGAATGATCGGCAGAGATCCCGCACCGCGGCAACCTCCGTCGGGCTTTCCGCGAGTTCGATCGTCAACTCTCCCATCCGCCCAACCTCCCGATCCCCGCCCTTCTATCACGAACCTGTTGCGCAGTAGAGATCGAAGGCCGGATTAGAGCAATTCCAGGCAAAGCGCGAAGCGGTTTTGCCGGGAATTGCGTAAAAACAAAAGGCTGGAGCGGTTCTGCGCTTCCCTTAAAGCTGAACCGCTCTAGGCGGCGACCCACTCCATCAGTGCATTCTGCGCATGCAGCAGAAAGGTCTTGGCGGCGCGGCTCAGGCAGCGCGGATGCTCCATTGCCGCGGCCGTCACCTCCTGACCGCGCATCACCGGCGGGCACGGCAGGAAGATCGCATCCTCCCGCAAACGATCGAGCACATCGCTCCCGATCCGATAGCTGGCGAGTGCGTCCGAGGGGCCATCGCCCGGCCATGAATCGGTGATGACGATATCGGCATCCGATAGCTCGCCCATATCGCTACTCACGCGGAAGCGCCCGTTGAACAGCGCGGCGTCACAGATGTGCCAGCGTTCGGGATAGACCTGCACCACCTCGATCGGCAATACGATCGACGCTTCGGCCCAGGAGCGGAGGATATTTGCGTCCGCCGCCACGCCAACGACCTTCAGCCCGTCGATCGAGCCGCGCCGGCTCTTGATATAGGCAAGGTCGCCGAGCGTCTCGCAGGGATGGTTGGAGCGTGTGCGCGCATTGATGACAGGCACCGGCGAGGCTGCCGCCACCGCCTTCAATGTCGCAAGCTCCCTAGAGCATGATGCCGAAAAGTATCGGCGGTTTTCGGACGACATCATGCTCTAACTATTTAATTTAGAACAGGATTCAGATTTTAGGCCGATCGGGCCTAAAATCATCCTGTTCTAGGGCGGATCACCAGCATGTCGAACCAGTTGCCGAGATAACCCGAGAGATCGCCGGTTTCCTCTCTGGTATTGAAGCCGATCGGCACATGCACGCAGATACCACCCATCGCCTGGATGCCGAGATCGAAGGCGGTCGTATTGCGCCAGCCGCCGTCGTCGACAATCAGCGCGACGCCCGCAAGGCTCTGCGGCATCGCACGCTCATCCCAGGCTTCGGCGAGCTCGCCGGCGCGAGCGACAATCGATCGAAGCCCGGCCTTCGGAATATCATGAAACTCCAGAAAATTCCGGGCCGAACCTGTCATCCAAAATCTCCGTCAGGCATGAAACGTCGCCACAATACCCTTCGCTGGCCTCACGGCAATCGCCGAAGCAACCGCGAATCACATTGCATACCGCGTTGGATACCTCGCGATTCGTCTTCCAAGCCATGCCCTGCGTCCGGCTCAAGCCTTAAATCGATCCGCGATCGGTTGTATGATGCCGATCCCGGAAGCATCGACCAAAGCAGAACACTCCCGCTTTCTCCGATTAGAATCCCCTTTTCATCACAAAGGATTAGAGGCTGGCTCCATCCTTCACCCATTTAGAGTATTGATGAAGATCGACGACGTTATATGGTCGCGCTGCCGTATTAAAAACGTCGAAACCACCCGAATTTCTTATTCGGGGGACGACTCTACGCGACAAAAACTCTATAAAAAGCTAGACTAATCTGGGAAGATCCATGGGAGGGGTCATGGAACGACGACTGAGCGCTATTCTCGCTGCGGATGTCGTCGGCTACAGCCGATTGATGGGCATCGATGAATCCGGCACGTTGCAGGCGCTGAACCGCCATCGCTGCGAGCTGGTCGATATTCGTATTTCAGACTACAAGGGCCGGATCGTCAAACTCACCGGCGACGGCATTCTTGCCGAATTCCAGAGCGTGGTGAACGCGGTCGCCTGCGCCGCCGAAATCCAGCGCAGCATGGCGGCCCGCAACGAGAACGTGCCCAAGGACGAGCGCGTCGAATTCCGCATCGGCATCAATCTCGGCGACGTCGTGGTCGAGAACGGCGACATATTCGGAGATGGCGTCAATCTCGCCGCCAGGCTTGAGCGTATCGCAGCACCGGGCGGCATCGCCGTGTCGGCTTCGGTGCGCGATCAGGTCGGCTCGCGTCTCAATCTCGGCTTCGAATTCATCGGCGAGCATATGCTGAAGAACATCAGGCAGCCCGTTCAGGTCTATACCGTCAGCTTGGCGCCTCCCTCCTCCGCGAGATTGGTGGCGCAGAACCGCAATACCTGCTTCATTGCCGTACTGCCCTTCACCAATATGAGCGGTGATGCCGATCAGGATTATTTCTCCGACGGCATTACCGAAGACATCATCACCGATCTCTCCAAGATCTCCAGCCTGCACGTCGTGCCGCGCAATACCATCTTCACCTACAAGGGCATATCGGTGAAGGTGAAGCGGCTCGCCCAGGAGCTTGGCGTGCGCTACGTGCTCGAGGGAAGCGTCCGCATCTCCGGCAATCGCGTGCGCATTTCCGGCCAGCTGATCGACACCGCCAATGGCGACCATCTCTGGGCCGAGCGTTACGACCGCGACATGACCGACATCTTCGCGATCCAGGACGAGATCACCCATGCGATCGTCGGCCAGTTGAAGGTGCGTCTGTTGCCGGAAGAGAAGAAGGCGATCGCCAATGAGCCGACCGCCAATGTCGAGGCCTACACCTATTATCTCAGGGGCCGCCAGCTCTCCCACACCTGGACCAAATCCTATCTCCAGCTCGCAAGGCGCATGTTCTGCAAGGCAGTCGAGCTCGACCCGGATTATGCTCGCGCCTATGCCGGCATTGCCGATTGCGACGCGGCGATCCGCGATTGGGCTCCTGATGACGTGCCGCTGCGGCGCATCCTCGACATGAGCGCTCGTGCCCTGGCGCTTGATCCCGACCTCCCCGAGGCCCATGCCTCGCACGGCCTGGCCCTACATCAGAGCGGTTATGATGATAGGGCGGCGGCGGCCTTCGAACGTGCCCTGGCGCTCGACCCGAACCTCTTCGAGGCGAATTTCCACTATGCCCGGTTCTTCTTCATGCGGGGTAACTTTGCTGAATCCGTTCAATATTTCACCCGCGCTGCCGAAATCCGTCCGGATGACTATGTCTCACCGATCCATCTGATGTCCGCCTACCGCTCGCTCGGCCGTATGGTGGACACGGAAAACTGGGCGAGCCTCGGCCTGCTGCGCGCCGAACGCGCCCTGAACCTCAATCCGGAAAATTCAGGCCCGGCCCATCGCGGCGCGCTGGCGCTTGCCCATCTCGGCGATGCGGCGAGGGCGCGCGACTGGGCTGCCCGCGCGATCGCCATCGATCCCGATGACATCGTCGCGCAGTATAATCTCGCCTGCGTCTACTCCGTCCTCGGCGATGTCGACCAGGCGATCGACCTTCTTGAGAGGCTGCTGCCGAACAGCTCCGTCTACCATATCAAATGGTTCAACAATGATTCCGACCTCGACAACATCCGCGACGATCCCCGCTTCCGGAAACTCCTCGCCGCCGCGATGACACAGCGCGAACAGATCGAAAGAACCGGGAGCTGAGATCGAGCCTTTCCCGGCCGTTCACCGAATCTTCAAAATCGCTGTGACATCGATCCGCCACCTCTGTAATCTCCTTTGAAAAACAGGGGAACCGTCCGTGCGCATCCTGCTCACCGAAGACAATATCGCGCTGGCAGACGGCCTGTCGGCGATCTTGCGCGGCACGGGCCATGCCGTCGATGTCGTCCATGATGGGGCGTCTGCCAATGCGGTCATCGCCGCGGAAAATTTCGATCTGGTGATCCTCGACCTCAACCTGCCAGAGATGGACGGGCTCGACGTGCTGCGCGCCATGCGCGCCCGGCAGAACCAGGCGGCCGTCCTCATCCTGACCGCGCGCGGCACGCCGGAAGAGCGGGTGAAGGGGCTCGATCTCGGCGCTGACGATTATCTGATCAAGCCTTTCGATATTGCCGAATTCGAGGCCCGCGTGCGCGTGCTGCTGCGCCGCCAGGCCGGGCTGCGCTCGGCGACAGTCGGCTTCGGCGGCATCTCCTTCGATCTCAATTCCCGCACCTTTTCATCAGGCGCCACGCCGCTCGATATTCCCGCCCGCGAGCTCGGCCTGCTCGAAATCCTCTTCATGCGGGCCGGCAAGGTCGTCGCCAAGGAGGCGATCATTCAATCGCTGACCGCCTTCGACGACGACATTTCCGCAAACGCCATCGAGCAATATGTCAGCCGCCTGCGAAAGCGCCTCTCGCCGCACGGCCTGACCGTGAAGACCGCACGCGGCATCGGCTATTATCTCGACAAGCTGCCCGAGGCCTCATGAACGCCGCCTATTCCCTCAGGCGCCGGCTGCTCTTCTGGCTGCTCGTCTCGACAGCCGTCATCGGCACGCTGGCGCTCGCCGATACCTATCGCGAGGCGGTCCAGACCTCGAACATCGTCTCCGACCGCGTGCTCGCCGGCTCAGCGCTGGCGATCGCCGAGCGCGTCGTCGTCGCCGAAGACGGCACGCTGCAGGTCGATATCCCCTATGTCGCGCTTGAAATGCTGACCTCGGCCGCGCAGGATCGCGTCTTCTACCGCGTCGACGGCCCGCCGGGCAAATTCATCACCGGCTACCAGTCCCTGCCGGTTCTGAAGAAGACGCCCGGCGATGGCGCAGCCTTTGCCGACGACACCTTCCGCGGCGAGCCGATCCGCGTCGCCACCCTCGAACGCTCCGCCTCGACAGGCATCCGCTCCGTGCCCTTCGTGGTGACGGTCGCCGAAACCACCATCGCCCGTCGGCAGCTGGCGCAGGCGATCCTCGTCCGCTCCGCACTCCGCCTCGCCTTCATGATCGCGGGCGCCGCCGTCATCGTCTGGATCTCGGTCACGGTGGCGCTTCGTCCGCTCTACAAGCTCGGCGATGCCATCGGCGAACGCAGCCCTGATGACCTTCATCCGATTAAGCAGACTGTGCCGAGCGAGGTCGAGCCGCTGGTCGATACGGTGAATTCCTTCATGGTCCGTCTGCAATCGGCGCTCGATGCGCTGCGCCATTTCACCGGGAATGCCAGCCATCAGCTGCGCACGCCGCTGGCGATCATCCGCACCCAGCTTGCCCTTTCCGCCCGCGCCGGCTCGCTTGATGAGGCGCAGGCAGCGGCACTGAAGGGCGACCAGGCGGTGGCACATGCCGAACGCATCCTCGCCCAGCTTCTCCTGATGGCCAAGATCGACGCCGCCACCGCCAAGGAGGCACTGACCGCCTCCGCCATCGATCTTGCCGCCATCGCTCAGGAAATCACCGGCGAGCAGATCCCGACGGCCGCCGTCGCCGGCATCGATCTCGGCTTCGAGGGCGAAAGCCCGGCGATGGTCCGCGCCGAGCCGCTGCTGATCGGCGAAATGCTGCGCAACCTTGCCGGCAATGCCATCGCCTATGCCGGCAAGGGAGCTGAGGTCACCGTCCGTATTATCGCCGCGTCAGAGACGATCCGCCTCGAAGTCGAGGACAATGGCCCCGGTATTCCGCGCGAGAAGCTGGAGGCGGTGCGCCGGCGTTTTTCGCGCGGCAATGAGTCCGGTGCGCCCGGTGCCGGCCTCGGCCTGCCGATCGTCGAAGAAATCGCCAATCTTTTCAACGCCGACCTGACGCTGGAGCCGGGCGCAGATGGAAAAGGCCTGAAGGCGGCCGTCACCTTTGCCAAGGCGGCGTAAGAGCCGTCGACCTTTCCGCCTTGCTTTCTTTCGCTGCATTGCACACACTGATTTTCGGGAACAGCAAGCCGCACGACGATGCGCGCCGGATAAAAAGAGAAATATGTCGATCAAAGCCAGCATCTATCATCTGACGCATTACACCTATGACAAGCCGGTCCGCCTCGGCCCACAGATCATCCGGCTGAAACCTGCCTCGCATTCGAAGACACGGGTGCTCAGCCATTCGCTGAAGGTCACGCCCTCCAACCATTTCGTCAACCTGCAGCAGGATCCTTACGGCAATTACCTTGCCCGCTACGTCTTTCCGGATCCGGTGACGGAGTTCAAGATCGAGGTCGATCTCGTCGCCGACATGACGGTGTACAATCCCTTCGACTTCTTCGTCGAGGAAGAGGCGACCAAGTGGCCCTTCGGATACCCTGAAACGATCCAGGAGGATCTGTCGATCTACATGACGCCGGAGCCGGCCGGTCCGCGCCTCAAGGCGCTGCTGCCGACGCTCGACTGGTCGCCTGACCAGCCGACGGTCGATATGATCGTCGGCCTGAATGCCCGCCTGCAGCGGCAGATCGGCTATGTCATCCGCATGGAAACCGGCGTGCAGACGCCGGAGGAAACGCTGGAAACTGCCAAGGGCTCCTGCCGCGACACCAGCTGGCTGCTCGTCCAGATCCTTCGCCATCTCGGCCTCGCCGCCCGCTTCGTCTCCGGTTATCTCATCCAGTTGACGCCGGACCTGAAGGCGCTCGACGGCCCCTCCGGCACCGAGGTCGATTTCACCGACCTGCATGCCTGGGCGGAGGTCTATCTGCCCGGCGCCGGCTGGGTCGGCCTYGATCCGACCTCGGGCCTGTTGACCGGCGAAAGCCACATCCCGCTTGCCGCCACGCCGCATTACCGCAACGCCGCCCCGATTTCCGGCGGTTATTTCGGCGAGGCCGAAACCGAGTTCGCCTTCGACATGAAGGTCTCGCGCGTCGCCGAACACCCGCGCATCACCAAGCCCTTCTCCGATGAAAGCTGGGAGGAGCTCAACGAACTCGGGGAGAAGGTCGATCGTGTCCTCGAAGCCGAGGACGTGCATCTGACGATGGGCGGCGAGCCGACCTTCGTTTCGATCGACGATTTCCAGTCGGAGGAATGGAACACGGCAGCAGTCGGCCCGACCAAGCGCGAAAAGGCCGACATCCTGATCCGCAAGCTGCAAGAACATTTCGCCCCCGGCGGTTTCCTGCATTACGGCCAGGGCAAATGGTATCCGGGCGAAAGCCTGCCGCGCTGGACCTTCTCGCTCTACTGGCGCCGCGACGGCAAGCCGGTCTGGCAGAACCTCGATCTGGTCGCCGCCGAAGGCAAGGATACCGGCGTCACCGCCGAGGATGCCGAGAAGCTCCTGACGGCGATCGCAAAAGAACTGGCGATCAAACCTGAGATGGTGCAGCCGGCCTATGAGGATCCGGCCGACTGGATCATCAAGGAAGGCAACCTTCCCGAAAATGTCGATCCGGCAAATTCGAAGCTGAAGGATCCCGAGGAACGCAACCGCATCGCCCGCGTCTTCGCCCGCGGCCTCACCGTCGCGACCGGTTACGTCCTTCCGGTCCAGGCATGGAACGCCAAGGCAACGGAAAGCCGAGTCTGGATCAGCGAGAAATGGCGCACCCGCCGCGGCAAGATCTTCCTCGTCCCGGGCGACAGCCCGATCGGTTACCGCCTGCCACTCGGCACGCTGCCCTATGTCCCCCCGGCGCGTTATCCCTATATCCACCCCGCCGATCCGACGATCCCGCGCGGACCGCTGCCAGATGTCTTCGTACCGGCCGGCCGGGCCATGCCGGAAGCCTCTTTCCATGCCGATGAGAGCAATCGCGGCCGCATCGAACAGACGCTCGGTGAACTCCGCGGTGCCGTGCGCACCGCCATGTCGGTCGAGCCGCGCGACGGCAGGCTCTGCGTCTTCATGCCGCCGGTCGAGCGCATCGAGGATTATCTCGAGCTGATCGCGGCTGCCGAAAACGCCGCCGCCGAACTCAAGCTTCCGGTCCATATCGAAGGTTACCCGCCGCCGCAGGACGAGCGCATCAACGTCATTCGTGTCGCCCCGGATCCCGGCGTCATCGAGGTCAATATTCATCCAGCCTCGAACTGGAAGGACTGCGTCGACATCACCACGGCGATTTACGAGGAGGCGCGCGCGACGCGGCTCGGCGCCGACAAGTTCATGATCGACGGCCGTCATACCGGCACCGGCGGCGGCAACCATGTCGTCGTCGGCAGCGCCAATCCGAACAACAGCCCCTTCCTGCGCCGTCCCGATCTCTTGAAGAGCGTCGTCCTCCACTGGCAGCGCCATCCGTCGCTCTCCTATCTCTTCTCCGGCATGTTCATCGGCCCGACCAGCCAGGCGCCGCGCATCGACGAGGCTCGTCACGACAGCCTCTACGAGCTGGAAATCGCCATGGCGCAGATCGCCGCTCCCGGCCGCGGCCAGCAGCCGCTGCCCTGGCTCGTCGACCGCCTGTTCCGCAATCTGTTGACCGACGTCACCGGCAACACCCACCGTGCCGAGATCTGCATCGACAAGCTGTTCTCGCCCGACGGCCCGACCGGACGGCTCGGCCTTATCGAGTTCCGCGGCTTCGAGATGCCGCCGAACGCACGCATGTCGCTTGCCCAGCAATTGCTGGTGCGCGCGCTGATCGCCCGATTCTGGGTCAACCCGGTCGACGGCAAATTCGTCCGCTGGGGCACGACTCTGCATGACCGTTTCATGCTGCCGCATTTCGTCTGGGCCGATTTCCTCGACGTGCTTGCCGACCTTCGTGAAAACGGCTTCGACGTCAGCCCGGAATGGTTCAAGGCCCAGCTCGAATTCCGCTTCCCCTTCTGCGGCGAAGTCGAATATGAGGGCTCGAAGCTGGAACTGCGTCAGGCGCTGGAGCCTTGGCATGTCATGGGCGAGGAAGGCGCGCCGGGTGGTACCGTCCGTTACGTCGACAGCTCCGTCGAGCGCCTTCAGGTGCGGCTCGAAACCAGCAATACCGCGCGTTATACCGTCACCTGCAATGGCCGCACMCTGCCGCTGACGCCGACCGGCACCGCCGGCGTGTCGGTGGCCGGCGTCCGCTACAAGGCGTGGCAACCGTCCTCCGGCCTGCATCCTGTCCTGCCGATCAACACACCTTTGACCTTTGACATTTATGATACATGGTCGAAGCGTTCGATCGGCGGCTGCATCTATCATGTTGCCCATCCGGGCGGCCGGACCTATGACACCTTCCCGGTCAACGGCAACGAGGCGGAAGCAAGGYGGCTCGCCCGCTTCGAGCCGTGGGGACATACGGCGGGCGGTTATATCCCGCGCGCCGAGACAGGTTCGCTTGAATTCCCGCTGACGCTGGATTTGAGGCGGCCCGCCGGAATTTAAGGCCGAGGATTGGGGCCGGGGGTAAGGCTGAATTTTGATGGGTAAGAGGCCGGCAGCGGAGCGCAGGGGAGAGGCAGAGGAACGTATCGTCAAGGATGCGGCCTTCGACTATGCGCCGCTTCCTGGTTCCGCCGACGAGATGGTCGACAACAAAGGCGCTGTCCGCCCGGTCTGGCAGCGTTTCCTCTCGCATCTGAGCACGATGCCGGAAAAGGATCTCGCCGAGCGTTTCGCCCGCGCCGACCGCTACCTCCGGGATGCGGGAGTCTTCTACCGCGCCTATGGCAGCAAAGGCACCGGCGAACGCGCCTGGCCGATCTCGCATATCCCGGTGCTGATCGACGAGCGCGAATGGAAGACACTGTCGGCGGGCCTCGTCCAGCGCGCCGACCTGCTGGAGGCGATCGTTGCCGATATCTACGGCGACAACCGACTGGTGGAGGAAGGCGTCCTGCCGCCGGCGCTGATGGCCGCCAATCCCGAATTCCAGCGCCCGCTCGCCGGCATCCGGCCAGGCTCCGGCCATTATCTGCATTTCTGCGCCTTCGAGATCGGCCGCGGACCTGACGGCAACTGGTGGGTGCTGGCCGACAGGACGCAGGCGCCCTCAGGCGCCGGTTTCGCGCTGGAAAGCCGCGTCGCGACGACCCGGGCCTTCTCGGATATCTACGCCGAAACCCCGGTCCACCGTCTCGCCTCCTTCTTCGGTGCCTTCCGCGACGCGCTTCAGGGCATGAAACATTCGGGCGACGACCGCATTGCCGTGCTGACGCCCGGCCCCGCCAACGAGACCTATTACGAGCACGCCTACATCGCCCGCTATCTCGGCTTCATGCTGCTCGAGGGCGAGGACCTGACCGTCGTCAAGGGCCGCGTCATGGTGCGCACCGTCGCCGGTCTGAAGCCGATCGGCGTGCTCTGGCGCCGTCTCGATTCGGCCTTTGCCGACCCGCTGGAGCTGAACCAGAATTCGCATATCGGCACGCCCGGCCTGGTGGAAGCGCTGCGCGCCGAAAGCGTCACCATCGTCAATGCGCTCGGCACCGGCGTTCTCGAAACCCGGGCGCTTCTGGCCTTCATGCCGACCATCTGCCACCGTCTGCTGGGGGAGGATCTGCAACTGCCCTCGATCGCCACCTGGTGGTGCGGCCAGAAGGAAGAGCGTGAGCACGTCGCAAAGAATATCGAGAAGATGGTCATCGGCCCGGCCTATTCCCGGGCGCCCTTCTTCGACGACAACGGCGAATCCGTGCTCGGCTCCTCGCTGCGTGCCACCGCCAAGGATTCAATCACCGACTGGCTGAGTTCGGACGGCCCCAAACTGGTCGGCCAGGAGGTCGTCACGCTGTCGACGACGCCGGCCTGGGTGGACGGCAAGCTCGTGCCGCGGCCGATGTCGCTGCGCGTCTTCGCTGCCCGCACCGCAAATGGCTGGCAGATCATGCCCGGCGGTTTTGCCCGCATCGGCTCCGGCGCCGATGTCGCAGCCATCGCCATGCAGTCGGGCGGAGCGGCCGCCGATGTCTGGATCGTCAGCGACAAGCCGGTCGAGCGCCACACGCTGCTGCCGGCCGAGGGCAGCTTCACCCGCAACATGCCGGGCAGCCTGCCGAGCCGGGCAGCCGATAATCTGTTCTGGCTCGGCCGCTACATCGAACGCGCCGAAGGGGCGCTGCGCATCCTGCGTGCCTGGCACGCGCGTTACGCCGAAGCTGCCGATCCGAACCAGCCGCTGCTCGCCGATGTCTCCGAGTATCTCACGGCCGTCGATATCGATACCGCCGAGGCCGTGCCGGAAACGCTCCTGCGCAACATCGACAGCGCCGTTTATTCGGCGAGCAACATCCGCGACCGTTTCTCGCCGGACGGCTGGCTGGCGCTCAACGATCTCGCCAAAACCGCACGCCGCTTTCACGTCACTGTCGCTGCCGGCGACGATGCCAGCCATGCGATGACGATCCTTCTGCGTAAACTCGCGGGCTTCGCCGGCCTCGTGCACGAGAACATGTACCGCTTCACCGGCTGGCGCTTCCTCTCGCTCGGCCGCTATATCGAGCGTGGCCTGCACATGACGCGCCTGCTCGGCCACATGTCCGGCCCGGAAGCGCCCGACGGCGCCCTCGACATGCTGCTCGAGATCGGCGACAGCGTCATGACCCACCGCCGCCGCTACAACGTCAACACGGCGCGGCTGACCGTCACCGACTTGCTGGCGCTTGATCCCCTTAACCCCCGCTCGGTCCTCTTCCAGGTGAACGAGATCCACCACGAGGTCGAGCAACTGCCGAATGCCCTGATCAACGGCCAGATGTCGCCCTTCTACCGCGAGGCGATGCGGCTCCATTCCGGCCTGGCGGTGATGACGCCGGAGGGCATGGGGGTCGAAGTCTATCAACGGCTCGAGCGCGAATTGGAGCAGCTTTCCGATCTGCTCGCCCAGACCTATCTCGGGTGACGGCGATGCTCTACGATCTCTCCCTCCACATGGGTTACAGCTACGACGTGCCGGCCTCCGGCGCCCGCCACGTCATGCGCCTGATGCCGCTGTCGCTGCCCAACCGGCAGCGCCTGGTCGCCGGCTCGATCACCATCTCGCCGACGCCGGACGAGCAGTCACATTTCGTCGATTTCTTCCATCATCCCACCACCTCCTTCATGCTGCGCGCGCCGCACGAGACGCTCGACATTCGCATGCAAGCCCGCGTGCAGGTGGAAAGCCAGCCGATCGCCGCCGATTTCTCGCCGTTGCTTGCCGACTTGCCGGAAGAGATATCAGGCATCTGGTCGTTGGCGCCGGATTCGCCGCACCATTTCCTTGGCGACAGCCCGCGCCTGACCCAAGCGCGCGAGATCGCCGACTATGCGCGAAGCTGCGCCATGCCTGAGCTGACGGCGATGCAGATCGCCCATGCGCTCTGTGCCCGCATCAACAAGGATTTCACCTACGACCCTGACGCGACGACGGTGGACACGACGCCGCTCGAGGCGTTCAAGTTGAAGCGCGGCGTCTGCCAGGATTTCACCCAC
Source organism: Rhizobium sp. P1_E1 (assembly GCF_056406015.1). Lineage (NCBI taxonomy): Bacteria > Pseudomonadati > Pseudomonadota > Alphaproteobacteria > Hyphomicrobiales > Rhizobiaceae > Rhizobium > Rhizobium sp. P1_E1. The sequence continues at coordinate 24,261 of NZ_JBFUAY010000076.1, forward strand.
ATCATGATCCTGGCGCTCCGAAGCCTCGGCATTCCGGCCGGCTACGTCTCCGGTTTCCTGCGCACCATCCCACCCCCCGGCAAGGAGCGGCTGGAAGGGGCGGACGCCATGCATGCCTGGGTCAGGATCTGGTGCGGTGAGACGATCGGCTGGATCGAGCTCGATCCGACCAACAACATCCCCGCCGGCACGGACCACATCGTCGTCGCCTATGGCCGCGACTATTCCGACGTCGTTCCCGTCATCGGCGTATTGAAAAGCTATGGCGGCCAACGCGCCGTCCAGGCGGTCGACGTGATCCCCCTGAAATAATCCCAAAACTGGAAAAATCCGACGATTCGTTAAAATTCTATTGACGCCGTAAGGACAGCGGAAAGGAGGGGCGTGGCTAATATCACCTCACAGGGCCTCCATATACGGGTGAACATGATGAGCACCTCCTTTTTACAAAATCCCTGCCTGCGTCGCATGCTTGGCGACCGTGGCGGCAATTTCGGAATCATGACGGCGATCCTGCTGCCCGTCCTTTTTGGGGCGGCCGGCATGGCGATCCAGGTCGGAGATATGCTGCTCTCCAAGCAGCAGTTGCAGGAGGCAGCCGATTCAGCCGCGCTGGCAACTGCGACTGCCCTGGGGAACGGCACGATCCAAACCTCCCAGGCGGAAGCCTTCGCGCGGAATTTCGTCGCCGGGCAAATGGCGAATTACCTGCAGAACGGCGTCGATATCAAGAACGCGACTGCCGTCAATGTCCAAACGAGTAACTCGGGCAAATCGGCATCCTACCAGGTAACGGTTACACCGAGTTACGACCTCACGGTCAATCCGCTCATGCAGGCGGTCGGCTTCAGCACGCAGCATCTTTCGACGTCTAGCACGACGGTCAGCGGTCCTTCACAGACCCCGGGCTCCAATGCCCAGGGCTCCGTCTCCATGTTTCTCGCGCTCGATAAGTCAGGGTCGATGGGAGACCCTACCGCAACTGTCAACAAGGATGATCCGACGGAAACCTTCACCTATGACTGCAACCCCCACCTCAACAAGAAGGGCAAGTGGGTTTACGACACCTGCACCGGCAGCCGCGCGAACTACTATACGAAGATAGAGGCGCTGAAGATGGCCGCCGGCAATCTTTTCGGACAGCTCACCAGCGCCGATCCCAACGCCCAATACGTACGCACCGGCGCAGTCTCTTACGATATCGTTCAATACACACCCAGCACTCTTGCCTGGGGGACTGCCGGTGTCTCGAGCTATGTCAATGCGCTTGAGGCAGGAGGTGGCACCAATTCGAGCGGGGCGATGAGCACGGCGTATTCATCCCTGACGGCAAAAAATGCCGCAGGGAACGATGCCGAGGACGCCGCCCACAAGCTGAAGACCGGGCAAATACCCAAAAAATACATCGTCTTCATGACAGACGGCGACAACAACAACGATAGCAGTGGCGGCCGCTCTTACGATACCCTAACAAAGGCGACATGCGACGCCGCCAAGTCCAAGGGCATCGAAATCTATACGATCGCCTTCATGGCACCCGCGGGCGGGCAGGCGCTGCTGCATTACTGCGCCTCCGATGACGCGCATTATTTCCAGGCGGAAAAGATGGAAGACCTCCTGGCCGCTTTTCAAGCGATCGGAGCGAAAGCCTCCGCACAGCTGACGCGCCTGACGAACTGACGATCGGTCCCGGCGAAAAGCCGAACAAAAAAGCCGCTCCGGAACAAACCGGAGCGGCTT
>NZ_JBFUAY010000077.1:0-25949 GCF_056406015.1 Rhizobium sp. P1_E1
GTGCAGGATCAGCTCGCCAAGTATCCTTCGGACATCTTCAATCACGTTGAGGCAGCGGACGGTCGGGCTTGGATGCTACCGAGCGGAACCAAGTTCTTCGCTGGAGACCTCTCGGAGGAAGAGCAGAAGCTTGTATGGGCCACGCACTATGCGCCGGTCGCCGATCTGTTCCACCAGCAAAAGCTCAGTGCCGACGAGATCGCGTGGAAGTCCAAGCCAAGCTGGTACGTCTTGGCGACACAGGACCACACGGTGCACCCCGATCTCCAGCGCTGGGTTTCCAAGCGTATGAACGCGACGGTGACGGAGGTGGAAAGCAGCCACGTGCCGATGCTCTCTCAACCCGACGTGGTCATCGATGTCATCCGCAAGGCAGCGGCGGCCGTCGAGCGTCGCTGATATATCGTGGAAATCGCATATGAAGAGACCGCCATGAGGCGGTCTTTTCTGTTATCGGCAGATGCACCTATAAGCGCGTCCGCCAACTTCGCTGTGGGCCACTCCCGCCAGAGGCACCGGCTGACGCGTGAGATCACCGCTTCAACCCTCCTTGCGACGTGCAAGGAGGGTTGAGCTCAAGGCCGGTTAGGCGGTCCGCCGATACCGGTCGCGCTCCTGGGCGATCTGCTCGGGGGCGTATGGATCGAGCGTGTCGTCGAACCGGGTCCATCCCTGCTCGTTATAGGCACGCCGACGTTCGATCGGGTCGACCCAGTTTGAACCCTGCAGAATGGCCTGCGCCTCGGGGGCGCGGGCGTCGTCGACCTTGGCCGTGACCAGGCTGCCGCCCCGGCGGACACCTTCGGCATAGAGGTGGGCATCATCTTCCGGGACGCCGGAGTCGGTGAGGGCGCCGATCAGGCCGCCGGCAGCACCGCCAGCGACGGCGCCGGCGACAGCCCCGGCCGCAGTCGCGGCCAGCCAGCCTGCGGCAACCACCGGCCCGACACCGGGGATGGCCATCAGGCCCAGTCCGGTGAGCAGGCCGCCAGCGCCACCGACGGCAGCGCCAATGCCGGCGCCGGTCGCGGCATCCTCGCCAACGTCAGAGTCGCGATCGATGCGGCCTGCCTTGTTGGAGACGATACTGATGTCGTTTGAGGGAATGCCCGCCGCTTCCAGTTTGCTGACGGCGGAGCGAGCGTCCGAGTGGTCGTCGAAAAGTCCGGTTACAGTTCTCATCATGCTTCTCCTTGGGTTACTTGGCGACGATGTTGCCTTGATAATCGAGGGCGATGGCGACGGCTTTGCCGTCCTTCATGCCGGAGGCCATCCAGATCCCCTTGTCATCGAGCTTGAGATCCTTGACGTCGGTGTAGCCCGCTTCCGCAATGCGATCCTTCGCCTGAGCTTCGGTAAAGCTATTGGCGCCCTCAACGGGCGCAGTCGGATTTTTGGTATCTGGGGTTGCAACCGCAGGTGTATTTCCATCCTTGGATGGAGCGGGTGTGGTTTGGGCAAAGGCTGCAAAGGCAGACGCGCCGAGAATTGCCGCCGCGAAGACGATCTTCTTCATGTGTGTTTTCTCCATTTGCGGATCAGATGAGATCCATGCGGTCAAAACACGCAGGGGAGATCTTTGTTCCCGGAGATTATGCGGTTGATTTTTCTAAATATATGGCAAAGCGGCGCGCTACGGGGTCATTCTTTGCGGCGCCGAGGCAATGTAAGCAGGCAATAACAGAGGGGTAACCGGCGATCCACGGGCGGCTTGARGAAGCCTCTCGGTGTGAGGCCGATCCTCTAACTCTTAAAGTTGTGTTTCTGTCAGTTATCCCAGGGGTGGCAGCGCGGGGCCGCTCTCCTGCCGGCACTTCGTGCGGTGACGGATGCGGCCCGGCAATGTCAGTGACTTCCAGGAATACGGGCGATGACCTTTATCTCGAAGTCGAAGCCGGYGAGCCAGTTGACGCCGAGCGCAGTCCAGTTCGGGTAGGGTGGCTTGCTGAAAATCTCCTGCTTGACGGCCATGATCGTTCCGAACTGGTTTTCGGGGTCGGTGTGGAAGCTGGTGAGATCGACAATATCATCCAGCGTGCAGCCGGCGGCACTGAGCGTCGCCTTCAGATTGTCAAAGGCCAGCCGCACTTGCCGTTCGAAATCGGGTTCGGGTGTTCCGTCCGGACGGCTGCCGACCTGTCCGGACACAAACAGCAGATCGCCGGATCGGATCGCGGCGGAATAGCCGTGCTCTTCGTAAAGAGCGTGCCGGTTGGCGGGAAAGATTGCTTCGCGTTGGGTCATTCTGATCTCTCTTCATTGTTGACAACGACCGATGAGCACGAGGGAAAGCTTCACATCTCGCGCCCGATTTGGTATACGGTTCGTATGTGAAATATGCGGCATGCATAGCGTATGTCAAGTCCATATACGCTTCGTATATGAAATTGAGGGATGGAATGGTCAGGAAACGCAGCGAAACGATGCAGGAAAACCGCGTCAAATTGATCGCGGCGGCGCGGAAGGCTTTTGCGGAAAAGGGGTATTCTGCAGCATCCATGGACGAACTGACGGCCGACGTCGGTCTGACACGGGGCGCGCTTTACCACAACTTCCAGGACAAGCGCGGGCTGCTGGCGGCAGTTGTAGATCAGATCGACACTGAGATGGCGGTGCGCGCGCAAGAGATTGGCGCGCGCGCAGGCAAAGATTGGCAGGGCCTGCTCGCCGAGGGTGCGGCCTATATCGAGATGGCGCTTAATCCGGAAGTCCAGCGCATCGTTCTGCTCGACGGACCTGCGGTGTTGGGTGATCCCTCGCAGTGGCCAAGCCAGAACAATTGCCTGCAGGTGACCAAGAGCACGGTCGAGCGGCTGATCGCCCAAGGCATCCTCAAGCCGCTTGACCCGGAGGCGGCGGCCCGGTTGCTGAGCGGCGCCGCTCTCAATGCCGCCCTCTGGATCGCCGCCAGCGAAGATCCGCAGAGCGTGCTGCCGAAGGCGGTCGAGGCATTTCAGGCCTTGGCGGCAGGTCTGCTGGTGGAGCGCTTGTGATCTGCGAAGGGCCAAGGCTATTCCGGCATCAGGCAGCAATAACCACCACAGCGACGGGTCGGTGCCGATCAACTTTCCAGCTTTGCCGGCACGCAAAGCCGAAGCAGTTCCAGCGGCAGCTATTGGAGACCCATAGCGCCACTCCGCCGGCGACCGGATGCTACCTGTATGAGACGGTCATCGTACTGTAACCTACCCGTTGCGGTTCCCCCCATGCGCTCCAATTTTGAAATCTTGCTCGACGCGCAGGAAGCCTCGCATTCCGCTCTCCGAAGCAATCCGGAGACAGTGAATCACGATCACGGCGGGCCTGGGCGAGCGACGTCTTCAACGGCCTGCCAGGTTCAATTCCGCCCGTAGACTACAGTAACTACGTTGCTCCCGCGTCAAGAAATCCTCGATAGTTAAACACTCGGCAAGCGTCCCTTTTAAGGAGCTCGAACGATGAAATCGACTGCGATGGCATCGACCGCGATCATGGCAATTCTGATCGGCTGTTTCGGCGCAAATGCGCAACAAATCACTGGCACTCCAGGATCGCCCGACGCGACGGTCACGATCGACGGTAAACAAATTCCGCCGCCGCCGGTGCCGTTCGGCGGCGTGATCAAGGAAAGCGCCATGGATTCCAAGCCCTACTGGCCACCGACGGTCGCGCCACCCAAGGGCGCGCCGAATGTGCTGCTTATCATGACCGATGACCAGGGCTATGGCGTATCCGGCACCTTCGGCGGTGTCGTTTCGACCCCGGCTATGGATCGCGTCGCCGAGGCAGGATTGCGCTATACACAGTTCCACTCCACCGCGCTTTGCTCGCCGACGCGGGCGGCTCTGATCACCGGCCGCAACCACCACTCGGTTGGCTACGGGGTGATCGGCGAACTGTCCACTGGTTACCCCGGTTATGACTCCGTCATCGGTCTGGAGAACGCCACGATCGGCGAAATCCTCAAGGAGAACGGTTATGCCACCTCGTGGTTTGGCAAGAACCACAACACGCCTACGTACGTGTACAGCGCGGCCGGCCCTTTTGATCAATGGCCGATTGGCATGGGGTTCCAGTATTTCTACGGGTTCATGGGCGGCGAGACCGATCAATGGACGCCCTACCTTTATCAAAACACGACCCCGATTTTTCCATGGATCGGCAAGCCCGGCTACAACCTCACCACCGACTTGGCGGACGAGGCCATCAAGTACATGAGCAGTCTGAACGCGGCTGCACCCGCCCAGCCGTTCTTGGTCTATTACGTGCCGGGCGGCACCCACTCGCCGCACCAGCCGAAGGCGGAGTGGAGAGACCAATTCAAAGGCAAGTTCGACATGGGCTGGGAAAAGTTGCGCGAGCAAATCTTCGCCAACCAGAAGCGGCTCGGCGTCATCCCGGAAAACACGAAATTGACACCCTGGCCGGATGACCTGCCGAAATGGGAAACACTTTCCCTGGTGCAGAAGAAACTCTATGCGCGCGAGGCAGAGAACTTTGCCGGCTACGTGGCTTATACGGACCATGAGATTGGCCGGGTCATCCAGGCGGTCGAGGACATGGGCAAGCTCGACAACACGCTGATCATCTACATCAGCGGCGACAACGGCACCAGCGCTGAGGGCACCCTGGAGGGCACGTTCAACCAGATGACCGCCTACAACGGAATTCTGACCCTCCCCGAAGTCGAGCAGATGTTGCATTATGAAGATTGGGGTTCCGACAAGACCTATCCGCACATGTCGGTGGCATGGTCTTGGGCATTTGATACACCGTTCAAGTGGACCAAGCAGGTGGCGTCGCATTTCGGCGGGACCCGGCAAGGCGTGGCCATTTCCTGGCCCAGCCATGTCAAGGACGTGGGCGGCATTCGAACCCAGTTCCATCATGTGATCGACATTGTTCCGACGATCCTGGAGGCCACGGGCATCAAGGCGCCTGAGGTGGTCAACGGGATCAAGCAGAAGCCGATCGAAGGCATCAGCATGGCTTACACGTTCGACCAAGCGAATGCCAATGCGCCGTCGAAGCGCGACACGCAGTATTTCGAGATGTTCGCCAACCGCGGCATCTACCAGGACGGCTGGTATGCCTGCACGACGCCGGCCGCCGCGCCTTGGCTCATGGGAGCTTCAAAGCTTCCCGACGTCAACGACTACAAGTGGGAGCTCTACAACCTCACCGAGGACTACTCGCAATACGACGACCTCGCGGCCACGAATCCTGACAAGCTAAAGGCACTGCAGGCGGTCTTCATTGCGGAGGCCGCGAAATACCAGGTCTTGCCATTGGACAACACGGTCATAACACGCGCCATTACCCCGCGACCGAGCGCGGTCGCCGGCCGAACGGAGCTGACCTACAAGGGCGCGAATGCCAACATTCCCGTGGGCAATGCTCCGAGCATTATGAACAAGGACTACACGATAACCGCCGAAGTGACGATCCCCGAAGGCGGCGCGGAAGGTATGATCGCGACCATGGGCGGCCGCTTTGGCGGCTACGGTCTCTACCTGCTCAAAGGCAAGCCAGTCTTCGTTTACAACCTCCTCGATCTGGAGCGCTACCGCTGGGAGGGCGGCGTGGGGGCCGAAGACTGGTTGGGCAGCGCGCTCGAGCCGGGCAAGCACACGGTCGTGTTCGACTTCAAGTATGACGGTCCCGGCCCCGGCAAGGGTGGCACCGGCATCATGACGGTGGATGGCAAGGAGTTTGCTAAAAAGACGATGCCTCACACCATTCCGTTTCTCATGGCCATCGACGAGTCCTTCGATATTGGGAGCGATACCCGCTCGGCGGTGGACGACAGCTACCAGCTGCCGTTCCACTTCACCGGGACGATCGACAAGCTGACCTACAAACTCGGACCGGATCGGCTGGCGAAATAGGGCGCGCAGGAGGATAGCCGGGCAGATCGAGATGGCGCTCAATCCGGAAGTCCAGCGCATCGTTCTGCTCGACGGACCGGCGGTGTTGTGGGATCCCTCGCAATGGCCGAGCCAGAACAATTGCCTGCAGGTGACCAAGAGCACGGTGGAGCGGCTGATCGCCCAAGGCATCCTCCAGCCGCTCGACCCGGAGGCGGCGGCCCGGTTGCTGAGCGGCGCCGCTCTCAATGCCGCCCTCTGGATCGCCGCCAGCGAAGATCCGCAGATCAAAGAGATTTGAGCGAGGTGCCGGCTCGAGCCGCTACCGACCTTGCTGACTACGCAAAAATCAACTCAGTCTGTGCTCCAATCAGTGTGATGGAGAGACACATGGAAGGCGTCGATCGCTGGATTCCGTATAGTGCAATGACCAATCCAGGTCGTCACGCCAGTGCAATCGCTGTACTTCCGACCGAGGTTGGCGCTCTAATCCAAATCATTCAAGGCGTCTTGGTTCATTCTGATTGGATAACAGAGTACGGCCTTGACGAGACGATTCTGAATTCGACGGCGCGAACGACACTGCCGATCGCGGAGCGCTTGGACGACGTCTTAAGAAGGGATCCACGGCCTCTCAACATCGCGCGGTCGGCCGACAAGCGGTCTGTCGGAACCTGCCGCGACTACGCGCTGATGCTCTGCTCCTTTCTGCGATGCAGGGAAATTCCCGCCCGTGTGCGCTGTGGTTTTGCAGCTTATTTCTCCCATGGATGGGAAGATCACTGGGTATGCGAATACTGGGACTCCAGCGCTGGAGAATGGTGCCTRTGCGATCCCCAAATCGATCAGATGCTGCGGCAGAGGAACCAAATCTCGTTCGCTCCGGCCAATGTTCCACGCCAGTCCTTCATGTCGGCGGGAGAAGCGTGGCTGGAATGCCGGCGAGCGAAAGCAGACCCAGCTTCCTTCGGGCATGGCAACGTTACCGGTCTGTGGTTCGTGAAAATCAACGTGCTGCGCGACCATTATGTCCTGAACGGTCGCGAGACTTCGAGTTGGGACCGTTGGCGGGACGCGCCTCAGCCCAAACGCGCGGTGATCGGCGGTGATTTGGAGTTACTGGACGCCTTAGCCACAAGCCCGGATCAACCGATCGTGGAGATTGCACCAGACTGGTAGATCGGCCAAATCGAGAACCCGTTCGCTCTGCATGACTAAGACTTTTGGGCCCTCTTTGCTGATAACCGCAATTCGCGCGAATCCGCCGCGCGCACAGCAGGAAATAGGCCGAGCTGGACCGGGGAGCCGCGGACTTTAGGGGATTGCCTTGGCACAGTCTCGGGCTCGAAATAAATGCCGGACTTGCATATCGGCTCTAGAGGTGAAGGCGAGACGGTTTCACGGATGCAAAGAGTCCGGACGGGGCGCCCCCGCTGCTAGGCTTCGGACGTTGGGGAGTATTGTAGTGGTTGCTGGAGATCTAATTGTACTGTGGATCATGTTCTGCGTGGTGGGCGCCTTTTGCGCTTACCATTGGTATTGGTTCATCAGGTCGATCATCTTCTACAGTAGAAACGGCTTCGATTTCCGCGAAGATTTCGGACCCGAGGCATACTGGTCCGAGCGCGGAGGTGATGATGATTGCGTGTTGATGAAGCCGAAAGAGAAGTTCCTGATCGCCCAGCCTTCTTTCGTGGTTGTGACCTCTGTTATGTTGACTTTCATAGTTTTAGGTTTGACGGGAATTATTTAGCCTTGCGTCGGTTGCAAACCGCAGCTCTTGGCTGGAGCCCGACAACATATTTCCGCCGGCCCTCGTAGGCTAACGGTGGTTTCTTGGTTAAGAGTTTGTCCATCATCGCGCGCAACCTCCAAGCGTCGCTTTCCTTGAAGCCCGTGCCGACTGATCCCACGTAAATCAGGTGGTTACCCCTGCGAGCGGCCAGCAACAGCGATCCACTGCGCGGGCAACCGGATGCTACCTGTATGATACGGTCACGGTACTGTAACCTACCCGTTGCGGTTTCCCTCATGCGCTCCAGTTTTGAAATCTTGCTCGACGCGCAGCAAGCCTCGCTGCAAAAGCCCGCCGGCGAAAATGCGTCAATCTCTGAGATCGATGAAAGGGATGTGTCATGAAATGCATGCTCCCCGGAATGATGCTGCTGGCATCGACTATTCTCGGCGGTATTCCTGTCGCTGCAGCCGACGAGACGCCGCCAATCCTCGTTACGCCGGACAAAGTCGATAGCCGTATCGGGATGCTTGAGTTCAAGGACGGCGCTCCAACAGCCGAGACCGTCGACAAGGTTTACGACACGCTGGATTTCACACGGGCTCTGGACGCCTACCTCAATAGCTACGGCGGCGCATCTGCCTATGCAATCCGTAAGGGTTTCATCAGTGCGGGTGCTGAGGACAATTCCGTCATCATCTATTCGGAACTGATGGATTCGAATTCGCTGTTCCTCACCCCGAACGCCGACACCCTCTATTACATGGCAGTCGTCGATCTGACGAAGGGTCCGATGGTGATCGAGCAACCACCGAAGGGGCTCGGCACCATAAACGATATGTGGTTTCAATGGGTCGTCGACATCGGCTTTCCCGGCCCCGACCGCGGCGAAGGCGGAAAATATCTGGTCGTACCGCCAGCCTATGACGGTCCACTTCCCGAAGGTGGTTTTTTTGTAGCGCGGTCGAAGACAAACCGCGTTCTGTATGCGGCGCGAGCCTTTCTGACCGACAACGACCCGAAGCCCACTGCCGAGCTGATCAGGAAATCGCTCAAGATATACCCTTACACTCCAGGGGGCATTGGCACGAGCATCGCGACCGCGCTCCAGGGCGACGTCAAACTGGAAGTGGGTCCGGCAATTCCCGAGACGAAATTCGTCGAAGCGAGCGGAAAATCGTTCAACACCATCCCGCCGACCGACGACTCGTTCTTCGAGATGATCGACGCCAATATTCAGGACGAACCCGCCACCTCCTACAATCCGGAGCTTGCAGGGCAGTTGGCAGCGATTGGCATTGTGAAGGGTAAGGAATTCAAGCCGGACGACCGCATGAAGAAGATACTGACCGATGCCGCAAAAGTCGGAAACGCGGCGGGGCGTGTGTTGAATTGGCGGCCGAATGAAGCTCACGGCTGGAGCTACTATCCGGGCTCCTCATGGACGAACATGCTCTGGCAGGGTGGTGCCAACTTCGAGACGCCCCCGCCATTATTTACCAAAGACGGCAAGTTCGAACCGCTTCCGTCGACCGGAGCGCGGACCCTCGATTCGAAGACCGCGTTCTACTACGCCTACACCCTCGACTCTCCAGGCATGATCATGCGCATTCCACGCGTCGGCTCGCAGTATCTCATCGGATTCCTCGACGCCGACAAGAAAGACCTTGATGGTGCCAAGACCTACAAAGTGACGCTGCCGCCGAACATTCCCGCAGCCGCTTTCTGGTCGTTCACGCTCTACGACAACCAGACCCGGTCGATGCTCCAAACGCCCCAGCGTTATCCGCGTGCTGGCAGCCAGAGCTATCCGACACCCGCAGCATCCGCCGAGGATGACGGCTCCACAATCGTGTATTACGGCCCAAAGAAGCCGGAGGGCGTCAAAGACGGGAACTGGGTTCAGACCATGCCGGGAAAGGGGTACTTCACGATCCTTCGGCTCTACAGTCCGCTTGAGACCTTCTTCACCAAAGAATGGCGGCTGAGCGAGATCGAAGCCGTGAAATAACGGCTGGGGTCGACATTGAAGCGCCGGACTCGGAAAAGCCGGCCCATGCCGGTCTTTCTAAAAACATGCCGAGCGGCACAGGCTCGATCGGCGGTCGTCGGTTTACCCTTGCCATTGGATGATGATGGGGCGATGGGTCTGCTTTTGGCCCGAAAGCGGACATTGGCCGCCGCAAAAATCCGCCGCGAAACTCCAACCTTTGCGACAGAGTTTTGCGGCGAGAATGCTCGAACGCTTTCAGGAAAGTCCGGAGTGTCGCAAAAGTCAGGATTTCCGCGGCGGTATGATGCCGGCCTAAGCATAGGCTAGACACCAGCCGGAAGCGCGAACCCAGCATCGTTCGGCCGGCACCTCATCGTTGCGGTACAGCCGCCTCACCCTCTTGTGCTCCCCGCTCTCGAACGCCGCCGCAAGCGCTTTTTCCGATTCCGCGTCGCGCATCCCTTCACAGGGGAAGATGGCCACCGGCGAAATCCATTGCGCGTGAAATTCCTCACCCCTGCGCGTCACGAGGAACACCGCTCCGCGAAGGTGCATGTTGCTCCAATTGCTGCTGGTAAACCCAAGATCGGTCGTAAGCGGTAGGACAAGCCTTCCGCCATCATTGAGCCGGTCCAACCAGATATCCGCCGGTCGGGTTGCGCCGGCGTTCACATAAATCACATCGGCTGCATCGAAAGCTGCGGAGCTGCCATCGCCCGGAATCACGGAAACATTCCGATAGGCAGTGAGATTTGCTTTTGCCCGCACAGCAAGCTCCGGCTCGAACTCGATCGCCGTCACCTTGCCGGATGCGGCAACGAGTTTCGCCATGATCGCAGAATAGTAGCCGGCACCAGCGCCAATATGCACGATATGCTCGCCTGCTCGCGGCGCAGCCTGCGAAAGCAGGAAGGCATGAAGTGACGGTTGTCCGTTGTTGATGTGGCGCTCAGGGACGATACCAACAATGTCATCCGTGTAGAGGTAAACCGGGTCGGCGGCCGGGGTCGGAACATAGGCTTTTCGCATTCGGAAGATCGGCCACGGACCGGGACCAAGGAAATCTTCTCGCGGCACTTCGGCAAAAGCAGTTTCAACACGCTCATCGACAACTCTCACAGCCGCCGTGATCTGCTTCGCATAAGCTCGACGCACGACCTTCAATTCGTCCGGTGTCATCAGCAGATCAACTCCGATGAATAGTTCCCTGTCGCAAAATTCCGGCATTATGGAGCAAGTGCCACAAGAAAGGTCATGTTATCTCCTGATTGTGCCGTAGGAGACAGCGTCACAAATCATTTCTTATCGCTGATCCCTGCTCGGGACTTGTATCGACGGCCATTGAACTGGAGAGGTCGTGGGAGGCGTCAAATTTCGGTTCGCTTGACGCATCTGAAGCCAACGTGGCTGGTGGAGGTGTCCTCCGGTTCCGCATGGCGGGCGGCGGGACGGTAGCGGCGGCAGTAGTTCGGCGCGCAAAGATGCGATCCGCCTTTCAGCACCCGCCTTGGAATTCGGATTTCCGGTTCGCGGGGATCGAAGCTCGCCTCTCGCTCGCCGCCTCGGGGGTTGTGGGGAATACAGCATGATTTCGCCGCAGGTTCGGCATGGCGGGTCGACCAGAAGTCCGACGTCCACTCCCAGACGTTGCCGATCATGTCGTGGATACCGTAGCCGTTCGCCGGGAACGACCCGACGGGCGATGTGCCCGCCGGCTTTGTGCTCATCGTGGGGAACGTGCCCTGCCAGGTGTTGGCCATGAGCTTTCCATTGGGGATCAAGTCGTCGCCCCAGGCGAATTCGGCGTCCTCTRGGCCTCCGCGGGCGGCCAGTTCCCATTCGGCCTCGGTCGGCAGGTCCTTGCCGGCCCAACGGGCATATGCCAGGACGTCGCTATAGGCGACATGAACGACCGGATGGTCGAGCTTCCCGCGAATGTCACTGCGGCCACCGTAGGGGTGTCGCCAATCGGCGCCGAACTTGAACGACCACCATTGGGTGATGTCGGGGCCGACGACTGTCTTCGGTTGTGTGAACACGAGAGATCCGGCCCGCAGCATTTTGGGAAGCGCTCCCGGATAGTCGGCAGCCTGTGGAGTCTTTTCCGCGACGGTGACATGTCCGGTGGCCTTGACGAAGGCGGCGAACTGACGGTTGGTGACCGGCGTCGCATCAATCCAGAAGCCGTCTACCTTGACCGGATGTGCAGGGGCTTCTTCCGGATAGTGCTTATTCGATCCCATGGTGAACGTTCGTCCGGGGACCCAAGCCAACCCTTCAAATCCCGTATCGTATGCGTCCACTGCGCTCATGGCCCTGCCCATCGCTAGAACGTCCCTCTGTGAGCGTCTTATGACACGCGGTCGCGGCTGCTGCCTATTGTCCTTTAGGGAGGTCGTGATCCGGTCGGAGGAAGGGCGTCGCGGACCGCGCCCGTCGCTGACAACCCGCAGCCTCGTCACGACCGATTCCCCAAAGGGCAATATCTGCTGCCGCCAATACAATGTAGAAAATGGATGGAAGAGTGGAAATCCCTCTTCCGCAAGTCGAGGGTCACCGTGCGGGCCGAGGAGTCGCGTCTTCACCGAAATGATCTGTCCAATTTGCTAGTCAGTAAACTTGGACGTCAACCCTCTTTTGCTTTGACTCGTCTTTCAACCAACCTTGGCCGCCAATGCGGCCCCCTGAGGGAGGCATAGAAATGAGACGGACTACAAAGTTCTTCACAGCAGCAATGGCGGTCGCCGGCGGCCTGCTAGCGAGTACCGCTACGATGCACGCGCAGGACGCCAAGCCCAACATCCTGTTCATCATGGGCGACGACATCGGATGGATGCAGCCGAGCATCTATCACCAAGGTCTCGCGGTCGGTGAAACACCCAATATCGACCGCATCGGCCGGGAAGGGGCAAAGTTCATGACCTACTATGCCGAGCAGAGCTGCACGGCAGGGCGGACCGCGTTCATCACCGGCATGCAGCCGGTGCGCGTTGGCATGGTTCTGCCGGAGATTCCCGGAAGCCCGTCCTACCTGCGGGCCGGCACGCCTCACCTCGCCAAGTTCCTGTATGATCTCGGCTACTCGACAGGTGAGTTCGGCAAGAACCATCTCGGAGATACCACCGAATCCCTGCCGACGGCACACGGGTTCCAGGAATTTTGGGGCTACCTCTATCACCTCGACGCCATGCAGGGGGTGAGCTTCCCCGACATCAACAAAACCTCAACCGAGCAGGGGATCGCACCAGCTTGCAGGAACACGCCGATTCCTGGGATAGCGGAAGACCCGGCGGCGGTGGACCCAAAAACCACGACCTGCCTGACGCCGCCGCGTCCGATGCTTGCGTGCAAATCGTCCGATGGATCTCCGGCGAACCAAAGCTGCAAGGATGAGGGGCCGCTGACCCTTGAGCGCTCCAAGACGATTGACGAGGAGATCTCGGCCAAGGTCATCGATTTCCTCGACCGCAATGACCCGAAGAAGACCAACAAGCCGTTCTTCGTCTGGTACAACCCCGCACGCATGCACATCACCACCGTGCTGCCTGACAAGTACTTGGCAATGGTCGGCGAGCCCGGCGGCAAGGACTGGGGCGTTAACGAAGCCGGCATGAAGCAGATGGACGACAACATCGGCTACGTTTTGAAGAGGCTCGAGGAGATGGGAGAACTCGACAACACCATCGTCGTCTTTACGACCGACAACGGTGCCGAGACGATCACCTTTCCAGATGGCGGCACCACCCCGTTCAAGGGCGGAAAGCTCAGCACCTGGGAAGGCGGCATGCGTGCGCCGCTTGTGGTTCGCTGGCCGGGGCACATCGAGCCCGGTACGGTCAAGAACGACATCTTCTCGGCCCTCGACTGGCTGCCGACGTTTGTGAATATCGCAGGCGGTCCGAAGGGCGACGGCCTGAAGAAAGAGATCGAGGCGGGCAAGTATCCGGGGATCGTCAAGACCACGCTCGACGGGATCGACCAGCGCGACTTCCTGGAAGGCAAGTTGCCATCCGCGCGCGACAGTTTCTTGTATTATTCCGGCAAGGAGCCGTCGGCTGTCCGCTACAAGAACTGGAAGATGTACTTCGCCATGGTCTCCGACGATCCGGCTGGATTCATTGGTGGCGTGCAGCCTTACGCCTGGACCCAGGTCGCCAACATCAAGCGTGACCCATTTGAAACCTCGGTCGGAACACAGTTGAAGACGCTCTTCGGTACGGGCGGCGCCATCGCGTCACCGTCCACCGCCTATGTCTATGACTGGAACATCCTGCCCATCGGCCAGCAGTTGTGGCTGAAGCATCTCGAGACCTACATCGACTTCCCGCCGCTTCAGAGCCCTGCAAGCTACAATCTGGAGCAAGTGATGCAGCAGGTCCGCGAAATGAAGACTGGTCACGACTGACGCGCGCAGTAGCGTAACGACGTCGTAGCGGACGCCCTTCGCGGTGTCCGCTACAACGCTTCACCTGACAGGTCCTTTGGAGCCGACTGAGGGCGGAACGATGAGCGATGTCATCCAAGCAGGTCGTGACGAAGCACGCTGGCCGCCGGTGGTGGCGATCCTGGCGGTGTTCGCCCTTTTGGAAATGCTGCCGCACCACGTCTATGCCATGCCGCGATGGGTGTCATACGCGATCCTGGTGGCAGCTATCGTTCCAATGATCATGGTAACGGTGTCGGCTGACAACGCTGTGTGGCTACGAATCGAGCACGTCGCCATCATGCTGCTTGCCAGCGTCTATGCAGGGAATACGGCGGCCGAACTCGGAGATATGGTCGGGATCATTACCATCCACCCGCCCGAGACGCGATCAGTGTCGCTATTGACGTCTTCAGTTACCATCTGGATCACCAACGTTCTCACCTTCTCGCTGCTCTATTGGCAGATCGACGCGGGTGGCCCATCGCGTATCGYGCGTGGGATGGCTGGAAGACCCGATTGGCTCTTTCCCCAGGCTTCGGTTCCCGAACTGGCGCCCCCGGACTGGCGACCGCTCTACCTCGATTACCTTTCCCTCGCATTCAATACGGCGACCGCGTTCAGTCCGACGGACGTGCTGCCACTCACCCGACGTGCGAAGGGGCTGATGATGTTCGAAAGCGCCATTTCGCTCCTGACACTCGTCCTCGTGGCCGCGCGTGCAGTCAACGTCATTCCGTAGCGCCTCGCCGGCGCCGCGGCCGTCCATTCGTGCCGAAGGGATCGGAGGTGCCCGTATGTCAGTGGAAGCCGATCAGCTTTCAACGATGATCAATCACGCGGTCGCGCCGGCGTTCATGCTCAATGGGGTCGCGGCGATGGTGGCGGTTCTGGTCAATCGGATTTCCGGCGTCACCGGGCGGATCAGAAACCTCCGCGAGATCGACGAGAGTGACGTCGCCCGAGCCCCGCTGAAGAAGGGAATCGGGGAACTGAGGCGGCGTGAACGCCTCTTGAACAGCGCATTGTACCTGGCGGTGCTGGCCGGAATCGGCGTGACGTTTCTGCTCCTGTTCGGTTTCGTCGTCGCCTTTTTGGGATACCGTCACGAACCGGGCGCCGCCGTCCTATTCATTGCGGCACTCTGCTTGCTGGCGGGGTCGCTCTTCCGATTCCTGCAGGACATCCGGCAGTCGCAAGGTGAGCACGACGACCGTCCGTTGCGATGATCGCCGAGCTGCTCAAGGCGCTCGCGGCCCCTTAGAAGGCCCCCTATTGTCGGGCTATGCTGGACGAGGTCGAAGACAAACGCGTCGTTACGTCCCAGTGGACGTGGGCCGCCGCCGCCCGCCAGACCCCACTCCGTTGCATAGATCTCCACCTGAAGAAGTAGTTCCCGCGGAGGCCGATGACCGCGTCCACACATGTTGCATTTGACATTAACGCCATCGCCACGCCGCTTGGGCGGCGCGACGCAGACGGAAGATCAATAGCAAGGCGGGAAGGGGTAGTAGCCGCACTGCTGGTTGTTGTAGTAGGAATTGTAGTAGTAGGGGCGGGCTGCTGCCGCTCCAATGGCCGCACCTGCGACCACGCCCGCGGCGACCGGAGCGCCGCGATACCAGGCGCCGTGGTAGACGGGTGCGTGCCAGTACGTGCCTCCGACACGGTTGATGTTCGTGTCGCCGATATGTACGTCGCCTCCCTGGAAGCCGCCGCGGAAGTCACCTCCTGCAAAGTCTCCGCCGCGCAAGCCGCCGCCGAAACCTCCGCCACCAAAGCCGCCCCCGAAGTGATCAATGAAGAGCGCGGCCGGCCCAGACGCACCGCTTAGGCTACCCTCCAGAATGGTGATGTCGAATGTCAGCGTGGTTCCGTCGAGTTTGGGAGTTTTCAGCGTGACAACGGCGTCACTGACATCCGATCCGTCGCCACCCAGCACCGACACCGTCGCGTTCGGTGGATCGACGGCGAAGTTGTCCTTGCCGTCGTCCCACTGCATGATGAACTGCTCGGTTGCTACATGACCGGCGGCGCGCACCGGCCGGTCGGCGAAGACGATCGAATTGGCCGAGACGCCGGTCAGGACGAGCTTTCCGTTTTCGATTTTCGCGCCAGCCGAATTGAGCACCGCCAACGACGGCACCGGGCCTGTCGGCGTGACCACGCCAATGGTCTTTTCGAGCGGAACGTGCGGCTTCTTCGGGGCGTCCTGCGCCAAGGCCGCGGTGGTCAACGCTAAACTTCCGGCGAAGATCAGCGTGGTGAATCGGTAGACTTTCATGGCATGTATCCTCCCAGTTGGACGGACCGGAGGCCCGTCACCGTTGGCGAACGTTGTTGAAGCATTTGGCACGCCGCCTGGCCGTGAGGCGCACGGTCCTAGTCCTTGAAGATCTGCTTCCAGTCGGCTTTCATGTCGATGACGGTCCAGCCCGTGATCGCGGCTGCGTCGAGCGCCTTGTCGAGGCGTCCGAATTCGGTCTTGCGGTCGTACGCGTATTCGCGCTCCGCATCGGTGTGATGAACGAGCATGCCGAGACGCGCAGGCGCACCGCCCATCGTCGTCCATTGCAGCATTTCGAGGTCGCCGTCAGAATTGCCGAACGCTGCGATCGGCCGACGGCCGATCTCCTGGTTGATCCCGACCGGCTTGCCTGCCTTGTCGTCGATGAAGTTGACTTCCGGCAGACGGTAGAGGGTCGGTGTGTCGTCCTGCATCTTGAATTGGGTCTTGATCGAAGAACCGATAACCTGCTCCGGCGGGACGCCGTAAGCCTTCTCCGTCCATGGCCGCATGAACTCCACGCCGCCACCTGACACGATGAAGGTCTTGAAGCCGTTGGCGCGCAGGTAGGAAAGCAGCTCGACCATCGGCTGGTAGACAAGCTCGGTGTAGGGTCGCTTGAACCGCGGATCGCGTGCCGTGGAGATCCAGTCGGTTACCACCTTCTGGAAATCGGAAGTGGTCATTCCCGCATGGGTGACCATGATGAGCTCCAGAAGGCTCTTTTCGCCCGATGCGGCAAGTGTCTTCATATCGCCTTCCAGCACCGCCTTGAACGGCTGTACGTTTTTCCATTCCGGATGCTGCGGAGCGAGCGTCTTCACGCGCTCCAGGGCGAAGGCAAGCTGGGTGTACATGGGATGCTCGACCCACAGGGTCCCATCATTGTCGAACACCGCGATCCGTTCCGGTTCGGGGACGAAGTCGGGCGAACCCTGCTTGGAAACCTTCTCGACAAAGGAGACGATAGCTGCCTTGGGCGCGGTATCGTTCCACGATGGCAGGGGATCGCTCTGGGCGTAGGCGGACGCCGTGAGGAAAAGTGCTCCGATGACAATCGAGATCGGATTCCGTGCCGAGTTGACGAGGCGGCGGACAGTAAACATTGGATGTACCCCCAAGGTGAAAGTGCGCGCCCGGCGGGTTGCACTCTATCCCAGCGCTTTCCAAGTCTACCGAATACGTTCCTCCGCCGATATTGCCCTTTGGGGAATCGAATAAATCCGATGGCGTTGGGTCTTTCCATATCGCGTGCCATCGTCGAGACCTATGGCGGCACGATCTCCGCGTACAACCGGCCTGAAGGCGGCGCCGCCTTCCGGGTGGTTCTGCCTCTGGCCCGGCGGGAGGAGCAAGGCTGATGAGACCGGTCGTCAATATCGTCGATGACGACGAATCCTACCGAACGGCGACTGTACGCCTGCTCTCAGCGTACGGTCTCAAGGTCGAAGCCTATGAATCCGGAGGCCAGTTTCTCGCATGCCTTCCAACTTGCGAGCCGGGCTGCGTTCTCCCTGACCTGCAGATGCCCGGCCAGTCCGGCCTGCAAATACAGCGCCAACTGTGCGAGCAGGCGCCACTCCTGCCAATCGTATTCCTGACCGGCGAAGGAGACATTGAGGCCGGCGTCGACGCGATGAAGGCGGGCGCACAGGACTTCCTGGAGAAGCCTAGCTCGGTGCCGGTCCTGCTCGAAACGATCGAGCGCGCGTTGACACAATATGAAAAGCGTCGTGCCGAGCACGAGCGTCTGCAAAAACTGAAGACGTTGGTTGCGAGTTTAAGCCCGCGCGAAGCCGAAGTCTTCGGGCTGATCATCCGTGGTCAGCTCAACAAGCAGATCGCATATGCCCTTGGCATATCGGAGCGGACGGTAAAGGTGCACCGCCATCAGGTCATGGAGAAGCTCGGAGCACGCTCGCTGGCGGGGGGTGTATCGATCGCCGCCGACATCGGTCGTACTGCGGCCCCGGAGTGATCGGACGACCTTCCCCTTAGGGCAATATCAAGCAATCGCCGACACGCCTACAATGACAGACAACCGCGTATCTCGCGTACTGTCACGCATGGGGGCATGAGGTGGGAAAGCTGCGCCGCACTGTCGCTGTCGTCGATGATGATGCGAGCCTACGTCGAAGCGTCGGGCGGCTCCTCAATGCCTACGGATTTGCGGCCGTGGAATATGCATCGGCCGAATCTTTTCTCGGCCGCGATCCGGAGACGTCGATCGACTGTCTCGTGCTGGACATCGACCTGGGGGGCATGTCCGGCATCGAACTGCAGCGCAGGCTGAAAGGGGTTGGAGTGAGGATGCCGATCATCTTCATCACTGCCCTGGAAGACACGCGCCTGCAGACCGAGACGGAGCACGCCGGGTGCATCGCATATTTGCGGAAGCCCTTCGCGGGATCCGTACTCATCGACGCAGTCAAGAAGGCGCTCAGATTGTGAATTCTTGATCGAGGACAGACCGCCACGACGGCAGGTCAAAAGGCGGACCAGTTATTCACTCCTGGTAGAGAGGCTGAACATGGAATGGCTCAGACACTGGCGGCCGATGGCCGAAGCACTGGCGATGGCATCATGCCTCAGCGTGCATCCGTTGACTGTCGGAACTGCGTCTGCGCAGCAGGCGAAGCCGAACATCCTGTTCATTCTCGGCGACAACATCGGTTACGGCGACATCGGAGTTTACGGAGGCGGGGAGTTGCGCGGATCGCCGACGCCGCGCATCGACCAGCTCGCCTCCGAGGGACTCCGATTGACGCAGTTTCTGGTCGAACCCTCCTGCACGCCCTCGCGCGCCGCCTTGATGACGGGACGCTATTCCATCCGCTCCGGGCTGTCGCTGGTTGCCGTTCCCGGTACGGCCTTCTCCTTGCCGGCGGAAGAAATCACCATGGCGGAGATGCTTCACGATGCCGGCTACGCGACCGCGATCTTCGGCAAGTGGCACCTCGGCGGACAAACCTACAGCCAGCCTCAAAACCAGGGATTCGACGAGTTCTACGGTATCCCGCCGGGGGACACCTGGGATGCGTTTGGTATGATCCGACAGGGCCAGCAGACCAAGACGCTCGATATCCCGCTTGAGGGGGGGCCGCAAATAGTCGAGGCAAAGCGAGCCGAGCCACTCAAGTCCGTGAAACCATACACCGAGGACGCGCGCCGCGGAATCGACTGGGAGCTTGTCGACCACGGCGTCGATTTTATGCGGCGGCAAAAGGCGGCGGACAAACCGTTCTTCCTGTTCTTGCCGATATCCCGGACACACTTCCCGAACTTGCCCTCGAAGCGTTTCGAAGGCGCATCCCGGATTGGCCAGTTCGGCGACTCCCTGATGGAGGGCGATGCCATCGTCGGCGCAATGCTTGATGCATTGAAGGAACTTGGCGCAGAGGAGGACACCATCGTCGTCTTCGCCTCCGACAATGGACCGGACGGTCCTGGGGCGAGCCGGTTCGGCGCCGACATGCCAGACATAGGAGCTTCCGGACCATACCGCGGAGCGCTTGGCGAAGTTAGCGAAGGCGCAATCCGCACCGCCGCCATTATCCGCTGGCCGCATCGGATCAAGCCGCGATCCTCATACGCAATGTTCTCGATCATGGACTTCTTTCCGACATTCGCACACATAGCGGGCGGCAAAGTTCCGGACGACCGGCCGATCGACGGCGTCGACCAGAGCGAACTCCTGCTCGGCGAAGACGACGGCGGGGCGCGCCAGCATTTGYTGACCTTCGTCGGTTCGGAACTGGTCGCAGTCCGCTGGAAGCAGTTCCGGGCCTATTTTGCCGACGTAGCGCCGGGCCGCAGCGGCGCGGGCGGCGCAACCCTAATGGGCGGCGTGGGCGCGAGTGCTGCGCCAATGAACGGCTATCCCCAGGTGTTCAACATCGAGGCCGACCCGCAGGAGGAACACAATATCGGCGAGATGTACAACTGGGTTCTCGGCCCGATATTGAAGACGGTCCAGGAGTACAAGGAGACACTTGTCCGATCGCCCAATCCACCTGCGGCAAACATGACGAAATTCTGAAGTTCGAGCGCCGCCATCAGTTGGCACTTTGAGCTCACGGTTGGTGCTAACCCTCGTGGTCATGTCCACGATCCAACGGAAAGGAACGACAATGTTTAGACATATGATTGCTTCCCTTGCATGCTCGGCGCTTCTCATTCCGGTCGCAGCAGGCGCTGCATGGCTCGAGGTCGGCAAGTTAGACTGCGACATTTCCGCAGGCGTCGGGATGATTATCGAATCCAAGCAAACCGTCTCGTGCACGTTCACGCCATCGCCGTCGGGCCTGTTGCAGAGCTATAAGGGCTCGATCGACGAGTTCGGCCTCGCCGTCGGCGACGTCAAGGCGGGGAGGATGGTCTGGCTGGTCTCCAGCGTCGACGGTCAGCCGCTAAAAGGATTGGAGGGCACCTATCGGGGTGTCGAAGCCGATGCCAGCCTTGGCCTTGGCGGCGGCGCGAAGGTGCTTGTCGGCGGAAGCCGCGACAGCGTTTCCCTTCAGCCGCTGTCGCTGGAAGGTGAGGAAGGCGTCAACGTTGCGATTGGCGTGGCGTCGCTGAAACTTTCGGCGGTTGAGTGAGGAAGGGTCCCACGCAACGGCGCGCGATCCGGGAGTCATCTCCCAATATACCTCCCTCAAGACGCTGACGCTGACGTCATCGGGCGCGCTCGGAGCGGCGGAGGATGTCGAGCACGATATGACGGTTGTTCCTGCCCTTCAGAAGTTCGGTGACGCGACCGCTCGCTGTCTCTCGTGATGATGCGCGCCGTGTTTTCGAAGGCGGTGTAACCAGCTCGAAACCGGGGTCGTAGACCTTGATCACCTTCTCGAAAGCCGCCTTCTGATCGTCGAGAACGACGATCTCGCGTCGCAACTCCTCGATCCTGGCATCAATCTCGCCCAGTTTCGCTTTCCGTTCGTCTACGACTTCCACCATACGCAGCACTCCCGAGGCACCCTCAGGAGATAGCATCAGCCTTCATTGGGATCTTGTGGCACTTGCTCCATAATGCCGCAAAATTCCCGAACCCTGCGACGCATTTTGCGACTGAAATCTGTGACGTAACACGTCTTAGGTTGTGTGCGGCGAACTATCCTCGTGGAAGGGCAACACCGGCCTACAATGGCTTTCGGAAGAACACGACGCGCTGTGTCTCCTCAAATCCTAGAGCGGTATGGAGCGCATGGCTGGCTGAATTCTCAAGCGGCGCGTCAGAGCCAAACTCAACACACCCAAGCGACTTTCCCCAATCGGCAACGACATTGCAAAGCAATCGGGCGATACCCTTTCGCCTGTCAACGGGCCGGACGAAAATCCCTTCGAGGAATAGAACGGGCGAGCTGCTGCATCCATTCACATAATCATGTCGCAAAGTGGCCTCAGCAAATCCGACAGCTTCATTCGCAGCATTTCGAGCGATGAACGCGATGGCTTCTCCATTTTCTGAAAGAAACGCCCGGCCCAACTCAGCTCGATGATCTTCGAGCGAGTGATGCGGCCACAGCGCAACGCGAAGCTCCGCCCACGACTCAACATCGTTTATGGTCGCAATCTCGATAATCGATTCCATATTGTGGTTCTCTTTTGTCGCGAAATTCCGGATGAAAGCGACAGGTGTTTTCCTGACTTTTGCAACCTCGCAGAATAGACGGATTTGCGATGCCGGCAATGTCTGCCATTGGCGCAAATTCGCCGCGCGCACAGCGGGAAATATGCCGTGCTGGACCGGGTAGCCGCGGACTTCAGGGATTGCCTTGGCATCGTCTCGGGCTCGAAATAAATGCCGGACTTGCATATCGGCTCCAGAGGTGAAGGCGAGACCGTTTCACGGACGCAAAGAGTCCAGGCAGGGCGGAACCGTTGCTGCGGCTAGCGGTTAATCCGCCGAGGTCGCGGCGTGCCAATCGGACGTGACGGAGATGGTGAACGCACCGGTTTTTCCGATTTCTCGGTGCGGGCGGAAACGCCAGGAGAGCACCTTACCCGTTCGCCGCGACCTCATCCCGCCGCCTGCCCATCAAAGCGGGTGGAATACGCGAGCGACCATGCTCCGCGTGGATCGATCAGAGGAGGAGAAGGTCATGAGCAAGAACAATTGGAAGGTCGGGCTTCGCGCGAAGCTGGAGTATCTCGTCGACGACTGCGTTGTGGCCGGGGCCAGGCAGCAGGACGTCTTCGATGCGATCATCAAGGAGATCGGCAATCTGCGCGCAGCCCTTGAGCGCGATCCCGACCCTGCGGAGGACGACGTTGCCGTCATAGAGGAGCCTGCGAATGATTGGCCGGCGGCCGACAGGTGACCTGAACCAGATCGCGAGGGGCACGCGACCTGTTGCGGGCGCGGGCTTATGGAACCAATTGGCGCGGCGGAGGGTTATAGTGTTGTCGCTTGGCCATCGGTTTAGCTCGATCGGCGAGACATGATAGCCGGCGCCGGCCGCTCAATCATTCACAATGGGGAATTGCTATGGAAAGTGCAGGTATCGGCTGGATCGCCGCAATCATCATCGGCGGCATTGCCGGCTGGCTCGCCGAAATGCTCATGAAGAGCAACATGGGCGTGCTGATGAACATCGTTCTCGGTATTGTCGGCGCCATCGTCGCCAACTTTATCCTGTCGCTCTTCGGCGTCGCCCTTGGCGGCTGGCTGGGTTATCTGATCGCGGGCTTCATCGGAGCCTGCATCCTGATAGCCATTGCGAGAATGGTCAGACGTACGGCCTGATCAAACAGGAGGCGGCCCGCAAACCGGCCGCCTTCATCACGTTTTCGCGCGCTCACGCGTGGTCGTCCGGCGTTCAGGGATTGACCCAGCGGGACGAGGTCAGCGCGCCCAGATTGTCGTAGGCAAAGACTGCGCGTCGGTTGTCGGCGTGGCGCAGCTGGAACCAGTCCAGCGTCTCGGCTCGAAATAGCAGCACCCCGAAGGAGGCCCGTCCATCGGCGTCTGCGATCCTATCCTCGCTCGCCGGCTGCTCGCCGATTTCGTCGCCCGGCGGCCCACCCATATAGGTATTGCGCGTCGATTGCGGCAGCAGGCTCCAGGCATCGGTCGCGCATTCGCTTGCCGGTCCATGGAGTTCGGCCGATCCCTGAAGGCGAAGCTGCACTTTCGGCTGCGGGCCATAGCCGAGGATGGTGACCAAAGGGTTGGCCGATATTTCCTGCCATTTCGGGCTTCTGACATCGGTATGGATTTCCAGGATGCGTCGCGCCGCATCCACGCGCCGCAGCACGACCATGCGGGCTTGCGGCCGGCCGCGGGCGTCGACCGAACACAGGTTCAGGTAGCGGAAGGCCGACTGCGGATCGGCGGCGGCACCTTCCAGCTCGGCCCAGGCCGATGCATCGACCGCGGCGAGGGTCACTGTCTCGCCTCCGCCTCGGCGTCTCTTATCTCGCCGGCCTTGACGTAGTCGCAGCACATCGCTGTTCTCCCTGGCGTTGAAAGCCATCCTGTCAGACGGACCGGGTAAGGCCGCCGTCGATCTTGAGGCTCTGGCCGGTGATATAGCCCGCCCCTTCGGAAACGAGGAAGGAAATCGTCGCGGCCACTTCGGCGCTGGTGCCGTAGCGCTTCATCGGCACGCTGTCGCGGCGCTCCTCCGTCGCCGGCAGGCTGTCGATCCAGCCCGGCAGCACGTTGTTGATGCGGATGCCGTCGCCCGCATAGGTATCGGCGTAAATCTTGGTGTAGGCGGCGAGCCCGGCGCGGAAGACGGCCGAGGTCGGGAACATCGCCGACGGTTCAGCCACCCAGGCGGTGGAGATATTGACGATTGCGCCCGACTTCTGCGCCTGCATGATCGGCGTCACCAGCCGAACCGAACGGATGACATTCATCAGATAGACGTCGAGGCCGGTATGCCACTGTTCGTCGGTGACCTCGGTGATCGGCGCACGCGGACCGTGACCTGCGCTGTTGACGAGAGCGTCGATGCGACCCCACTTTTCCATGCATGCGTCGACCAGGCACTTGAGGTCGTCGTTGGACTGGTTCGAGCCGGTGACGCCGATGCCGCCCAGTTCGGTGGCAAGCGCCTCGCCCTTGCCTGACGAGGACAGGATGGCGACCTTGAAGCCATCGGCCGAAAGCCGCCTCGCGGCTTCTGCACCCATGCCACTGCCGCCAGCCGTAATGATCGCTACCTTTTCTACTGTCATCGTCGCTCTCCCTACCAGATTTTGCACCCATTGCCGGGCTCTGATCCTTCGAATACCATGGGCTTCAAGCGAGAGCGAACCAGTTTTCGTGACATCTCCCAGTAGAAAAACTATCGAGTGTCCATGTCCATCGGCAATCTTCCCTCCCTCAACGGCCTCAAGGCTTTCGACGTGGCGGCGCGTCATCTGAACTTCCGGCTGGCGGCCGAAGAGCTCGGCGTCACCCAGGGAGCTGTTGCCCAGCATGTGCGCGGGCTCGAGGCGGAACTCGGGGTGACATTGTTCGAGCGCCTGCCGAAGTCATTGGCGCTGACGGGCGAGGGGCGAAGCTACGTCGCCGACGTCAGGCGCGCCTTCGAACTGCTCGCAAACGCGACGGCGAACCTGAAGCCTCAGCCGGTCAAACTGGTGGTCAGCACGACACCGACCTTCGCCTCGAGATGGCTGATCCCGCGTCTTCCGGATTTCACCTCGCGGCATCCCGATCTCGATCTCCACATCCTGGCGACGGACCGCATTTCCAGCTTCCAGGTCGACGGCGTCGATCTCGCCGTCCGATATGGCAGCCCTCCCTTCGGTCCAGGCCTCGCCGCCGAGCTGCTGTTCGAGCAGGAGATCATCGCCATCTGCAATCCAAGCCTCGTCGCCGACGGAGCCGAGCCCAACAACGCGGAAGAACTCTCGCACTACACGCTGCTTCACGATGCCCATAATTCCTGGCCCGAATATATCGATCGTTTCCTCGGCGGCGGTGATCCCACGCTGTTTCGCGGCATCAGCTTCTCACAGACATCGCACGCGATCGAAGCTGCCATCGCCGGACAGGGCATCGCCGTGGCAACCCGCGCTTTCGTCTCGACCGACATCGAGGCGGGCAGGCTGAGGCAAGTCTTCGACGGCGCCCTCAGGGCGCGCTCGCACTTCTATCTGGTGAAGCCGCGATATCGGAAGTCCGAAGCGGTGGACAAGCTTCAGGACTGGCTGCGCTCCCAGGTGCAGGGCTGAAGGCCTGCTCCTACGATACCCCTTCATCAAGCGGAACCATTTGAATTTTAGACCGGCCAAAACCGGTCATTCGACTGTCACAAAAGTCCGCCGCCGAAGCGCGCTCTGAAAAATCGCGACGCGCTTTAGGATCGCTCAAGCCAGACAGTTCTCGCTGCGGCGCTGTCGTAACCGTGAGCTGTGTAGAGCCCTTTGATTCGCAACTGTCCAGAAATTCGTTCGATCTGCGCCTCCATGGCAGTCACAAGGCGGCGCCATATTTCCCGGGTTGGCCGCCATCGCGGTTGTGAGTGCCAAATAGGTGAAAACGCCGGAAGGGGTTCAACCTCACCATAGAAGACTGACGCTGGATTCACCTCCATCAGCGCGAGAGATTCCATTTCGTATTCATCAAATCCCTTGGGATAGAGCCGTAGCGTTATATCGTCGTCAAGATATTCAAAAATCGGAGCCTGATAGGCATCACCGTCTGGCGG
>NZ_JBFUAY010000078.1:0-25606 GCF_056406015.1 Rhizobium sp. P1_E1
GTGCGGCGGAAGAACCGCGCCGCGCCATGTTCAGAAACGTCGCCGCRCGGCGAGAGAATCGTCGCTTCGGGCAGCAGGCGCCGACCGAAGTCGAAAAACTGGTTCTCGTCGCCACCGGTGCCGTGCAGTAGCAGCAGGATGGGTTTATCAGGTGCGCCGGCATGCAGCCGGTGCACATATCCAGTTTCGGTCATATCGCCTCTCCCTATGCTTCGAGCGGCTGCAGGTGCTGTTCGAGCAGCGCGCGAAGATGGGCGTGCTGCTGCGGCAATTTCAGTGCTTCGCCGAGATGGGCCGTATCCTCGTCACGGTCGAAGCCGGGTTCATTGGTCGCGACCTCGAACAGCACGCCGCCCGGCGTGCGGAAATAGATCGCCCAGAAATAATCGCGGTCGATCACCGGCGTGACCTGATAGCCGGTGTCCATCAGCGCCTTGCGCACTTCGAGCTGCTTCTCGCGGTTTTCGACGGCAAAGGCGACATGGTGGACCGAGCCGGCGCCGGGAAGCGCGCGGGCAATGTTCGGCATGGTCTYGAGATCGATGCGATGCGCCCCATTGCCGGAGGGCATGATCAGCCGCTTGACGCCGTCCCTTTCCTCGGCAACTTCATAGCCCATGAACTTCAGGAGTTCGGCCGTGGCGCCCTCGTCCCTCAGCCGCATGGCGACGGAGTGGAAGCCGCGAATGGCATGGTCTTCGCTGATGCCGCCATGTGTCCAGGCCTGACGGGCGTCATCCTTGACCTCGACGAGCGCAAAGCCGTCGCCATCAGGCCCGGAGAAGTTCAGCCGCTTTTCGCCGAAACTTTCCTCGGCCTTCAGGCCGCCGACACCAAGCGTGGCAAACCGATCGCTCCAGAAGCCGATCGAGCCCTGTGGAACGGAAAACACCGTCGTGCCGACTTCGCCGGTACCGGGGCGACCCTGCGCCATCTTCGGGAACGGGAAATAGGTCATGACCGTGCCGGGTGCACCGGTCTCGTCACCATAATAGAGGTGATAGACATCAGGCGCGTCGAAGTTCACCGTCTTCTTGACGCGGCGCAGGCCGAGCGCATTTGTGAAAAACTGGTTGTTGGTGCGGGCGTCCTCCGCCATCGACGTGACGTGGTGCAGACCCTTGATCTGATCGAGCATATGAAACCCCTTTCATGCCCGCCGTTGCGGGCTTTCGATGAGGCTAAGATGCGCGCTGAAGCGCCCACAGAACAGACCCGCAGACCAAAACGCATTGTCTTCTATTAGTGAACGAACACCGACTCGCGTTCACATCTCAAGCATGTCGCGCAAAACTGTGCAGCGGTTTATGCGATAACGACATGCGTAAAAACAAAGAGCTAAAGCGCGAGGAGCGAATCTGAACGATTGCGACGCGCTTTAAGCATCATGGGGATTGGCCGGCAATTGCCAGTCGATCGGCGCGCGCCCGCGCGATTGCAGGAAGGCATTCGCCTTCGAAAAATGCCCGCAGCCGAAAAAGCCGTTATGGGCCGAAAGCGGCGAGGGATGCGGCGCCCTGAGCACAAGATGGCGCGTCGTATCGACGAAGGCGGCCTTGCGCTGAGCATAGGAGCCCCAGAGCATGAAGACGACGGATTCGCATTCATCGTTGACCTTGCGGATGACGGCGTCGGTGAAGCGTTCCCACCCCTTGCCCTGATGGGCAGCCGCCTGCCCTTCCTCGACGGTCAGCACGCTGTTCAGCAGAAGCACGCCCTGTCTTGCCCAATGTTCGAGAAAACCGTGACGTGCCGGTGCTATGCCGAGATCCGTCTCCATTTCCTTGTAGATATTGACGAGGGAGGGCGGTATGCGCACGCCCGGCCGGACACTGAAGCACAGCCCATGGGCTTGCCCGAGTCCATGATAGGGATCCTGGCCGAGGATGACGGCCTTGACGTTGGAGATTGGCGTCAGATCAAGAGCGCGGAAATATTCGCTGCCCTTGGGGAATATCCGCTTGCCGACCTGCTTCTGCGCGATGAGGAAGGATTTGAGCTGTTGCATGTAGGGGCTTGAAAACTCCCCCTCCAGCGCAGCCTTCCAGCTCTCCTCGAGACTGACGGATGTATCGCTCATCTAGGAAAATCCTTCGCATAGGACGAAACAACGGACACACGGTTCTAACAAAATCGATCTACGCTGCAATGCCTGCCGGCTCGGCAATAGGTTCACACCTTGAGAATTCGGTGAGCGAGGATTGCGAGAGGCTGTCCGAGGCACCGTCGTCCGTGTTTAACTATATGATAGCTTCGGTATTTACGCCGGCAGGCGGCCTGAGTAGAACCTTGATTGTGAAATCGGAGTCATGTCTTCCTATGAAATTCGGCACGAGCGGCCTTCGCGGACTTTCAGTGGATCTAAAGGGACATGCCTCCGCCCTTTATGCCACAGCGTTCGGCAAATATCTGATCGGAACTGGCAGGGCCAAAGCTGGCGATGCCATTCTGATCGGCCTCGATTTTCGCGATTCTAGCCCTGAAATCTCGGGAAATTGCGCCGATGCACTCGCTGCGCTCGGCTTCCGGATATTCGACTGCGGCAATGTACCCACACCCGCACTCGCCCTCTATGGCCTTGAAAGAAACGCCGGCTGCCTGATGATCACGGGCTCGCATATTCCGGCGGACCGCAACGGCATCAAGTTCTATCGGCCGGATGGCGAGATTGACAAATCGGACGAGGCGGCGATTACCGCATTGGCTGCCGAGATCGAACGAAACGGCGAAACGGTGGTACAAGCACCGGCCGTGACGGAAGACCACGAGGCTGCTTGCCGGCAGCTCTTTTTCGAACGCAATGCCGCCCTGCTTCCGCAAGGCGCGCTGTCCGGCCTGAAGATCGGCGTCTACCAGCACAGCACCGTCGCCCGCGACCTGCTGGTTGACGTTCTCGCCCATTACGGCGCCGAGATCACCGCTCTCGGACGTTCGGAGAGCTTCATTCCCGTCGACACCGAAGCCGTTTCCGACGAGACGATCACGCTGATGAAGCGCTGGGTGTCCGAGCACAGGTTCGATGCGATCGTCTCGACTGATGGCGACGGCGACCGCCCGCTGGTCGCAGACGAAACCGGCACACCGCTGCGCGGTGACCTACTCGGTCTTGTGGCAGCCAATTTCCTCGGCGCCGGCACGGTGGTGACACCGGTTACCTCCAATTCGGGCATCGAGGCCGCGGGCTCTTTCGCCGTCAGGCGCACCCGCGTCGGCTCGCCCTTCGTCATCGCTGGCATGGAAGAGGCCGTAGCGGCCGGCGAAGATCATGTCATGGGCTTTGAAGCCAATGGCGGGCTGCTGACTGCAACCCCATTCGACATCAACGACAGAGCCGTGCGAGCCCTGCCGACGCGCGATTGTTTTATCCCGATGCTCGCGATCCTCTCGCTCGCTGCCATTCGCAGGCAGCCGCTTTCTGCCGTTGCCGCGTCCTATCACCTGCCCTTTGCCGCGGCCGATCGCCTGGAGAATTTTCCGCTGGAGGCGAGTGCCGCGCTGATGGCGCATCTGCGCGCTTCGGAAGAAAATCTCTCGGCTTTCCTGCAGCCGATCGGCGAGGTAGCGACAAAATCCGACATCGACGGACTTCGCGTGACGCTAAGGGATGGCCGGATCATTCATTTCCGCCCGTCGGGCAATGCGCCGGAAATGCGCTGCTACACGGAGGCCGGCAGCGAAGCTGCAGCCCGGGACCTGCTGAATACCGGGCTCAATCGAATAAGAGACTGGGCAGGCGCCCGGCAACATGCGACGAACAAGCCGTTTATTTCAAGGAACCCGCCTATGACGCAGAAAATCATTCCCGTGATTATGGCCGGCGGCAAAGGCACGCGGCTCTGGCCGCTTTCCCGTGCCACCGCACCGAAACAATTCATCCAATTTGTCGGCGACAAGACGTTGTTTCAGGAAACTCTCGAACGCGTTTCCGATCCCGAACTCTATGAAGCCCCGATCGTCGTCACCAATGAGGAATTCCGCTTCCTGGTCGCCGAACAAGCTCGCGAGCGCGCCATCCCGCTCGCAGCGATCCTGCTCGAACCAGTCGCCCGTAACACAGCCGCAGCGGTGGCCGCGGCCGCAACGCTTGCCGCCGACCTGTTCGGCAAGCACACCATCATCCAGATGCTCGCCTCGGATCACGAGATCCTTGCCGACAAGAGCTATTTCGATTGCATCCGCATCGCCCGCGATGCCGCTGCCGACGGCAAACTCGTAACCTTCGGCATCACCCCGACGGAGCCGGCGACGGGTTACGGCTATATTGAGATCGGCGATGCCCTCGAAAACGGTGCACACAAGGTCAAGCGGTTTGTCGAAAAGCCGGCATTTGAGAAGGCCGAGCAGATGCTCGCCGACGGCGGCTTCTACTGGAACTCAGGCATCTTCATGTTCCCGGTGCCGGAACTCATCGCCGAACTGCAGGAATATGCGCCCGATGTGCTGAAGGCGGCCAGCAAGGCCGTTTCGAAAGCAAGCCGCGACCTCGATTTCACCCGCCTCGACGCCGACCATTTCGCCAAGAGCCCCGATATCTCCATCGACTATGCGATCATGGAAAAAACGTCCAAGGCCGCCATCGTCCCCTCGCCGTTCAAATGGTCGGACATGGGTAGCTGGGATGCCGTCTGGAAATCAGGCGCACGCGACGAAAACGGCAACGTCGCCGCCGCCAACACCACCGTCGTCAATACCCGCAACTCGCTCGTCATGACCCATGGCGTGCATCTTGCCGTCCAGGGCATGGATGATGTCGCCGTCATCGCCAGCGAAGACGCCGTCTATGTCGGACCGCTCAAAGACAGCCAGAATGTCGGACAATTGGTCAAGATGCTGGCCTCTAGGTCCGCCACGGCGAAATTCGCCGAAACCCATCCGACATCCTATCGCCCCTGGGGCGGCTATACCTCCATCTTCAACGGCGATCGTTTCCAGGTGAAGCGCATCTTCGTCACCCCGGGCAAGAAGCTATCGCTGCAAAAACACCACCATCGCTCCGAACACTGGATCGTCGTCAAGGGAACGGCTGAGGTGACGGTCGGCGAGACCGTCCGGATGCTGCGCGAGAACGAGAGCGTCTATATTCCGCTCGGCGAAGTCCACCGCCTCGCCAACCCCGGCAAGATTCTTCTCGAGCTCATCGAGGTTCAGACGGGCTCCTATCTCGGCGAGGACGACATCATCCGCATCGTCGATGAGTTTGGAAGAACGTAAAATCGCAGCCGGAGCGATGGTCGGGCCTTTTCCGGCGCAACCATCCTCACTGTTGAATTTCCTCTTGGGGTTCTCGTAGAATGGATGTACCGACAGACATGACCGGAGATATCCCCCTGATGCGTACCTTGCCCGTCCTCGCCGGATTTCTTGCAATCATGGTGCCGGGAATGGCGTTTGCCGAAACGGCAAGCATGCGAACCGCAAGCGAGTCGGAAATTCGCCAGCACCTGCCCGGTACGTCCGAATTGAAAGAAGGCAAGAACGGCTACGAATATCGCGACGGCAATAAGAATGGCTACAAGATAACCAATGGCCAAGTGTGCGTCCTGTTCCCGAGCAAGAAGACCGATTGCGTCAACGTGAAGACCGACGGCAAGACGTTTCAGATGATCGACAAAAAAGGCGGCCGAACCAGATTCTGATTTGTAGGCTCGGCAAGATTTCCTTGCCCAGGCAAAGTCATTTTGCCGGTGAAGTTTCGCCGTCCTTGTCGAGAACAAAGTCGGCGACCAGGCCCGAATGGTTCGAGCCGAGATTATCATTGAGACGTTTCAGCGATGTCAGATGAAGCGGCGCGCGCGCAAATATGTGGTCGATGGCGATCCCGAGCGCGCCGCCGCCGATCGGCCATGTTGCCGGTTCTGGCGTGATCGTTTTCAGCTTCTGCTCACGCAGGAAAGCTTGGATGCTCGGGGCGATCGCCGAGGAGTTGAAATCACCTGACAGCACCAGAGGGCCGTCGATCGAGCCGAGCGCTTTGGCGAGATCTTCCAATTCAGCCATCTGAAAATCGTCGAAATATGGTTTGGTCAGGTGCGCTGAAACCAGATTGATAGTCTCGCCGCCGAAGTCGACGCTTGCTATAACAAGCCTGTTTTTTCGCAGACTGCCCATACTTGCGACCTGCCGGCTGACGAACGGGCGTTTGGAGAGCACCAGCGTATCGCATGTATCCTTCCCGGCATCGCAACCGATATGGTAGGGATAGGCCTTGAACAATTGCTGCAGGTGGAACGTCAGCGGCTTGGCTTCGAGCAGATTGACGACATCGGCATTCGACGCGATCACCA
Source organism: Rhizobium sp. P1_E1 (assembly GCF_056406015.1). Classification (NCBI taxonomy): domain Bacteria; kingdom Pseudomonadati; phylum Pseudomonadota; class Alphaproteobacteria; order Hyphomicrobiales; family Rhizobiaceae; genus Rhizobium; species Rhizobium sp. P1_E1. The sequence goes on from NZ_JBFUAY010000078.1 coordinate 6,285, forward strand.
TGTCGGTGATTTCAGTCGAGTTTATCCAGTTATCGATCGCGATGTTGAACGACATCAGACGAAAAAGCGGCGGCTTGTTCATCRCTCTGTCGTCCTGCGAGAACTCGCCCAGCATGATGGCGCCGTGAACGACGAGAAAAAGCGCGGCAAGCAGAAGGATAAAGCCGTAAATCTGCCTTTTGATGCCCAGAACGACGAGACTCGCGGCGACGAACACGACGCCGAGGTGAACCTGAAAGCTGTAGACGAAGGACAGAAGCCAGAAGTTCGTGACATAGCGTAACGACACGATCGCGATGGCAACGGTCAGAAACGCGCAGAGAATCCAATAAATTATATCTCTCATCGATCCTGACCTGCTTGCAGACGACCGGCCGGCCATAACATGCAAGCAATCATGTTGCAATGCAGCATAGCGGCCGAGAGCCGCGGCTGATCGGCAGACGATATCGATGGTCTCGCCCTCATCCGGCAAGGCAGCGGCGGACAGGCCGCCGACAGTAGAGACAGCGCTGTGACCTTCTCTTTCAAAGACCTATCGACTCGGCCTCTTCTTATCTTGTAAGTGGGGTCACTTGATACGGAATCGGCTCTTTGCCGCCGGCAGGGAGCCGAGAAAAGGTGGGAATGCGCTACTTCATTACAGGGACTGCCGGCTTTATCGGTTTTCATCTGGCCAGGCGCCTGCTGCAAGAAGGGCATGACGTCACAGGCTTCGATGGCCTCACTCCCTATTACAACGTCAAGCTCAAGGAGATGCGCCATGCGGCACTCTCCCAGTTTCCGACCTTCAAACCCGTCATCGCGATGCTCGAGGACCGCCCAGCCCTGGAAGCGGCCGTTCTGGAAGCCAAGCCCGACATTCTGATCCACCTCGCCGCACAGGCCGGCGTGCGCTACAGCCTGGAAAATCCAGAGGCCTATCTTCGTTCGAACGTCGAAGGCTCGTGGAACATCATGGAAATCGCGCGGCGCGTCGAAATCCGCCATCTGATGCTGGCCTCGACATCATCGATCTATGGCGCCAATGCGACCGTCCCCTTTCGCGAGACCGATCGCGCCGACGAGCCGCTGACCATCTATGCTGCGACGAAGAAATCGATGGAGCTGATGGCGCATAGCTATGCCCATCTTCACAAGATTCCAACTACGGCATTTCGTTTCTTCACCGTGTATGGTCCGTGGGGCCGGCCCGACATGGCGCTGTTCAAATTCACCAAGAACATGCTTGAAGGCCAACCGATCGAGATCTACGGCGAAGGCAAGATGAGCCGTGACTTCACCTATATCGACGATCTTATTGAAGCGATCGTCAGACTGTCGGCAATCGGCCCGAGCGAGGAAAACCGTCTCGACGACGCGGCTGTCGAAACGCTTTCGCGCCAGGCGCCCTTTCGCGTCGTCAATATTGGCGGAGGCCAGCCGGTCAGCCTGATGGATTTCGTCGAAACGGTAGAAAAGGCGCTCGGCCGTCCTGCCATCCGCAAGATGCTGGCGATGCAAAAGGGTGATGTGCCGCGTACCTTCGCCGCCCCCGATCTGCTCGTCGCGCTGACGGGCTACAAGCCGGATACGACCTTGGAGGTCGGCGTCAAGGCCTTCGTCGACTGGTATCTCGACGTGCGCGGTGGGCTCGACGCCTAGAGCATTTCCGCTTTCTTCGAGTAACGGAAATGCTCTATCTCTTTGTTTTCACGCAATTCCGGACGCAAAACCGCTGCGCACTTTTGCTGAAATTGCTCTAGGTGCGGACGATCTTGGGTCGGATCGGCCTAAGTTCTGGCTAAGTGTCAGCGAAGAAACGCAACTGCCTGCACGGCCTCGACCGCCGTCGAAAACACGTAACCGACGACAACGGTGAGGCTCTGCGAATAGGTCTTGAGCCGGGAGCCCTCGCCCTCGACGGTCGCGGGGCCGCGCAGGACGAAAGGAACGCCCGGGCGCACGAAACCGGCGCGTGTCGTCAACGGAACTTCGGGTGAATGGCCGATGGCGGAGGTGTACATCAGGTCGCGGGCAAGGCTGGCCGGACCGATGGCGAAGGCCGGCTCGGCAGCGGCGGCGATGGTCAGAGTCAAGGCGATGGCGGCAAGAGTTCTGTGCATGTCGAAGTCCCCGTTTGCGGATCGGCGGGCTTTCGGTTTGCCCGGCTCCAAACGATCGATGCGTCTGTCCACGCCTCTGTCGCTTTCATGAGGCCACTCTACACATCAGTATTTTCAGGGCTTTTAAGCGGATCGGTCAAATTTTACGAAATTTGACTTTCTGTCCGGAAGGGCTCGGGACGCACAAGGAAAAATGTCTGCCGGCCTGCAGGCCAACAACGCAACATCAGAAAACGTGTTGATGACCTGGACGCTGCATCGCAGTCTACAGAATGCGATCCAGCTTCTTGTTGAGGTGCAGGTTCGGCATCAATCCTGCGCTTTGCGCGGCATGATAGGATTCTCGCGCCGCATCGAACGAGATCGACCACATGATGGCGCTGAGCAGCAGCGCGATGATATAAATCTGAATACGCATCGAACCGGCGATACGGAAAGAGCAAGGCAGTTTTGTGTCAAAACATAGCCACAGGAATCACAAAAAGTGGCACTTCTTTTATTTCGCAGTCGGCAGGCAGCAGACATATTAGTGTCGTGAAAATTAGCGATATTGTATCGCTACCTGTTAGCAGCCGACCCCGAGGCTTGGTTCCTCTTCCCACCCCGAGAACCCTGAGAGGTCCGTTCTCCACGGGCCTCTTTGCCTTATTTCCGGAACAGCTGAGATCGCCAGATCCGATAGACGCTGAACCGCGCATCTCGATCCCAATCAGGCACGCGTCCCGCCATGAGCGATGTCACGTTACTTTAGTATCGTTAGCTTATATGTGTTGAAATGGGCGCAACCGACGATAGAGTTGGTTCATTCGAGATCTGGGGCTGCGCATGCCTGTAGAGCCAATTGCCCCGGCGACCGGTGGCATGGCAGGCGCATGCGATCTTCATCGTCATGGCGGATGCAATCGTGGTCTGAGCAAACAACGGGCGGGAGGCAGGCAGGCATGGGAAGGATTACCAAGGCAGGCGCATGGTGCAACGGCGAGGTCGCCTACCTCGCCTGGATGGCTGACGGCCCGATTGCCGATTGCCTCGGCTTCATGATCACCCGCGTACACGAGACCGGGCCGGAGGCCGGAGCCCGGCGCATCCTGCCGACCTGGATCGCTTTTACCGACCAGTCGAATCCAGACTGGCTGGAGCAGGACAGTTCGGTCTGGCCGATCCAGCAATATCAATGGCGCGACCTGACGCTGCGCCGCTCCCGCGACGAGGCGACCGTTCGGCCGATCGATTTCAGGATTCACTATGAAATTACGCCGGTCGGCCTTGCGGGCCCCGGCCGGAAACCGGTTCCTGCCTCCGACACCGCCCCCTATCGCGACGAAAACGGCAAGCCGCGTTATGTCGGGCCGCCACGGCCGCTCTTTTTTCTGGACGAACCCTGCAAGACCGAGAGCATCGACGTCACCCATGATTTCCCGGGCGGCGGCGCCATCAAGGCGACCTATACCAACGGCATCCTTTCGACGCAGAACCTGCTGCGCCAGCTGGAAAAGGTCCAGGGCGTCAAGCCGCAGAATATTGCCCCCGGCCCGGCGATGCGCATTACCGAAGGCCTGCTGAAGACGCTGAAGGCGCACATCCCGAAAAAGGGCGATCCAATCCGCCTGTTCCTGACCGCCGATGTGCTGAGCTTCCTGACGATGCTGATTGACCGCGCCGAGACGGGCAACGGCGAGCTCTATCTCGCGCTCTACGAGCTGCACGATCCCGAACTGATCGAGCGGCTGACGGCACTGGTCAAGGCCGGCAAGGCGCATGTGATCCTTTCCACCTCGGGCTCGACCGATCTCAACAAGAAGGGCGACCCGCTGCCGAGGAAACCGGTCGTCTGGGACACCGGCAACCATGATGCACGCATCGGCCTCCATGCCGCTGCTCCCGCGGCAGAGCGCATGCAGGATCGCCTCTTCAACAACAACAGCCATATCGGCCACAACAAGTTCGCCGTCTATGTCGAGGGTGGCGTCGCGCGAGCCGTGATGACCGGCAGCACCAACTGGACCGAAACCGGCCTCTGCACCCAGTCGAACAACGTCATCCTGATCGAGGACAAGAATGTCGCCGCCCGTTTCCTCGCCTATTGGAAGCTTCTGCGGGACGATCCGCAACCTGTGGGCGTTCCGCTGACCGTTTCCAACCATGGTGAGACCGCCGAGGGCTTTGCCCCGAGCAAGGGCGTGCAGGGCCCCGCCCTGCGCTTGGCGAATGCCGCGCCGACCGGGCCGGTGACGCTGAAGGACGGAAAGACCACCGTCGAAATCCTGTTTTCACCCAACACCAAGGCGCCGAGCAAGAACAAGACTTCACCGACACCCGTCGATCTCAGCCGCGTCTATTCGCTGATGGAGCATGCCGACAGCGCCATCCTGTTCCTCACCTTCTATCCCGGTGTGCGCGGCGAACAGAACGTCATCGGCCAGGCAGCGGAGCTTGCCGTCAAGCGACCGGACCTGCTCGTCCAGGGCGCGATCAGCAATCCGGCAGCACTGCCGCCGGCAAAACCCGGTGAACCCACAACCTATGTCCATCAGCCGGGTGGCGAGGTCAGGGACCTGCCGCAGCGGGCGATCTGGTGGCCGGACGGCGATACCGGCCGTGTCGTCATGGTGCGCGCAGCGGCCATCTCCGCCCAGTTCGGCGATCTTCGTCCCGAATTGCTGAGCGCCGGCCACGCGATCATCCACGACAAGATCGTCGTCATCGACCCGCTCCATCCTGACAATTGCACTGTCATCACCGGCAGCCACAACTTGGGTTACAAGGCCTCCTACCAGAACGACGAGAACCTGCTGATCGTCCGCGGCAACCAGTCGCTTGCCGTCGCCTATGCGATCCACATTCTCGACGTCTATGACCACTATGTCCTGCGCGCCAAGCTGCAGGAGGAATTGCGCCAGTCGTTGATTGCCACGGGCCGGCCGCCCAAGGCGGAATCGGGTGGCTTCCTCAACGCCAAGGCAAGCTGGCAGGGGCGTTGGTTTGCCCCCGCCAAGGCTCCGTCGAGCCGGAATTACTTCCTAGGCCTCTGATCGCCACCCAAGCATTGCGTCCATCGAATTGAAGACATCCGGATAGCGGATGCCTTCTTCTGGTTCTTGCCTTCGCATCAGCGAAGGCAAGAGTGATAGCGCCGCCTAGAAATATATCAATCGATTGACTTATTTCCCTGCCAATGCTATAAAATTGTCATGACCCAAGAACACGACAACCAGCCACCGGCCTCCGCCCGTGCAGAAATAGCACGCCAGAAGATGCTGTCCGCTGCCCTCGACGTCTTCGGCCGCTATGGCTTCGACGGCGCCTCGACGCGCCAGCTCACGGAAGCGGCCGGCGTCAACCTGCAGGCCATCCCCTATTACTTCGGCAGCAAGGAAGGCCTCTACATCGCCACGGCCGAATATCTGATGATGCGGATCAATACGCATGTCGGTGACATGAGGGCGCGCGTCGGCGCGCATCTGTTGGCGCTCGATGCTGCGGGCAAACCGCTTGGTGAAGCTGAGGCCCGCCWTTTCCTGACCGAGATTTTGCAGACCATGGTGACGCTGTTCGTCGGCAGGGAATCCGAATCCTGGGCGCGCTTCCTGATCCGCGAGCAGATGGAACCGACGGAAGCCTTCACACGGGTCTATCAGGGCCTCATGCGGCCGATGATTGAGATGGGCCGGCGGCTGATCGGCGCCATCCTTCATGAGGATCCCGCCTCGGAACATGTGCGCCTGCGCACCTTCACCCTTCTCGGCAGCATCCTCGTCTTTCGCGTTGCCCATGCAGCCGTGCTCGCCCAGATGGAGTGGGATGGCGTCGGCCCCGAACAGGTGGAAACCGTGCGCGGCCTGGCCGCAGAGCTGGTCGATGCCATCGGCCCGCTGAATGGAAGTGCAGCATGAAACGCATCCTTCCCATCGCCATCGTTCTTCTCGTTGCGGCAGGGGCCGCCGCCTGGTGGTACGCCCTGCCCCAAAAGCTCGGCTGGTTGCCAGAGGCCAGCCGCGAATTCGTCCTTTACGGCAATGTCGATATCCGTCAGGTCTCGCTCGGCTTCCGTGTCAGCGGCCGCCTCGCCGAACTCCACGCCGACGAAGGCGACGTCATCAAGAGCGGAGACGTTCTCGCAAAGCTCGATGCAGCTCCTTATGAATTCGCGGTCCGCTCGGGCGAGGCGAATGCCGCAGCCCTTCAGGCGACGCTCGACAAGCTGAAGGCCGGTCCGCGGCCGACCGAGATCGCCCAAGCGCGCGCCGCCTATGACGAAAGTCTCGCCGATCTCCGCAATGCCAACCTCGCCTATGACCGCGCCCGCCAGTTGCGCCCGCAGGGCACGATCTCCGAGGCGAGCCTCGACCAGGCGACTGCCGCAAGGGCGATGGCCGCCGCACGCTCCGATTCCGCCAACGAAGCACTGAAACTGCTGCTGGAAGGCTCCCGTGTTGAGGATATCGCCGCCGCCGACGCCCAGTTGAAGGCGGCTCAGGCAACACTCGCCTCCGCCCGCACTTCGCTCGATGATACCGAGCTGCGCGCCCCGAACGACGGCGTCATCCTCTCGCGCGTGCGGGAAAATGGCGCGATCGTCTCGCCGGCGGACACGGTCTTCGTGTTGTCTCTGACCGAACCTGTCTGGGTGCGCAGCTATGTCGCCGAGCCTGATCTCGGCCGCATCCATCCCGGCATGAAGGTTTCTGTCGCCTCCGATACGTCACCTGACAAGCCCTATGAAGGCACGATCGGCTTCATCTCGCCGGTCGCCGAGTTCACCCCGAAATCGGTGGAGACGCCGGAGCTCCGGACCGACCTCGTCTATCGCCTGAGGATCGTCATCGACAAGCCCGGCCCGGATCTGCGCCAAGGCATGCCGGTCACCGTGCGCTTTCCCACGCCGACAGCGGGCGGACAATGAGCGCCGCCGAGACCGGCCGGGACGACAAGCCGCTCGTCCGGATCGACGGCGTCACCAAGCGCTTCGGCACCGCGCCGGCCGCCCTTGACGCCGTCTCCGGCGCGATCGGCGGCGGCGCAATCACCGGCCTCGTCGGCCCTGATGGCGCCGGCAAGACAACGCTGATCCGCCTGATGACCGGTCTGATGTTGCCCGACGTGGGAACGATGGAGGTTCTCGGCTTCGATACGCGCAAAAACGCTGCCGGCATCCAGGCGGCGATCGGCTACATGCCGCAGCGCTTCGGTCTCTATGAGGACCTCTCGGTGCAGGAAAACCTCGATCTCTATGCCGATCTGCGCGGCCTGCCGAAGAGCGAACGCGCCAGCGCCTTCGACGAATTGCTCACCTTCACCGACCTCAAACGCTTCACCGGCCGGCTGGCCGGAAAACTCTCCGGCGGCATGAAGCAGAAGCTCGGCCTTGCCTGCGCGCTTCTGAAGAAGCCGCGCCTGCTGCTGCTCGACGAGCCGGGCGTCGGCGTCGATCCGATCTCGCGCCGCGACCTTTGGAAGATGGTCGAGAACCTGACGAAGGAAGGCATCGGCGTGCTCTGGTCAACCGCTTATCTGGATGAGGCGGAAGCCTGCGATCACGTGCTGCTTTTGAACCAGGGCAAGCTGCTCTTTTCGGGAAAACCGATGGAAATGACCGAGCGCGTCAAGGACCGGGTCTTCAGGGTATCCGATGTCAGCGGCCGCCGCCGGCAGGTGCTCGCCGAACTCCTGCAGGCCGATGGCGTCATCGACGGCGTGATCCAGGGCGAGGCGATCCGCATCGTCGCGGCGAAGGGCAAGAAGCCCGATATCGGCAAGGCGGGCGATGGCGCAACGCTCGCCCCTGCCCCGCCGCGCTTCGAGGATGCCTTCATCGACATGCTGGGCGGCGGTCCCGGCGGCCGCTCGCGGCTGGCAGAGGCGCAGGAGCCAGTGAAGGATGATGGCGATCGGCCGGTGATCGAGGCCAAGGGACTGACCAAGCGCTTCGGTGATTTCACCGCTGCCGATGACATCAGCTTCGATATCCGCCGTGGCGAGATCTTCGGCCTGCTCGGTCCGAACGGCGCCGGCAAGTCCACCACCTTCAAGATGCTCTGTGGCCTACTGAAGCCGACCGGCGGCGAAGGCCGTGTTGCTGGTTTCGATCTTCGCCGCGATGCCGCAGAAGCCCGCAACCAGCTCGGCTACATGGCGCAGAAGTTCTCGCTCTACGGTGATCTCACAGTCATGCAGAACCTCGAATTCTTCTCTGGTGTCTATGGGCTTCGCGGAAAACACCGGCGCGAGCGCATCGATCTCATGGCCGGCATCTTCGATTTCGGCCGCCATATCGGCCAACCGGCCAAGGACCTACCACTCGGCCTGAAGCAGCGGTTGGCGCTAGCCTGCGCCGTCATGCACGAGCCGCGCGCCCTCTTCCTCGACGAACCGACTTCCGGAGTCGATCCGATTACCCGGCGCGAATTCTGGACGCATATCAATGCGCTGGTCGAAAAGGGCGTCACCGTGCTCGTCACCACCCATTTCATGGACGAGGCGGAATATTGCGACCGCATCTCGCTGATCTACCGCGGCCGCTCGATTGCGCTCGGCTCGCCCGATGAATTGAAGGCCCGGATCGCGACCAAGGAGCAGCCGGACCCGACGATGGAGGATGCCTTCATCGCCCTCGTCCAGCAATCGGAAGCGGAGGATGTCGCATGAGCGCCTCTTCCGGCAGGCTTCGGCGTCTTTCAGCTCTGGTGCGCAAGGAAAGCTTGCAGGCGATCCGCGATCCGAGCAGCATCCTCATCGCCTTCGTGCTGCCGCTGATCCTGCTCTTTCTCTTCGGCTACGGCGTCTCGCTCGATACCACCCGCACGCGCATCGGCCTCGTGACCGAGGATATGACGCCGCTGACGCAGGATCTGTCGGCCAGTTTCCAGGCCTCACGCTATTTTGATGTCGCCATGGGACGCGACCGGCGTCTGTTCGAGGAAGACCTCGTGCTCGGCAAGGTGCGCGGCATCGTCGTCATTCCGGCCGACTTCACCACGCGCTACACCGCCGGCAATCGCCCCGATATCCAGGTGATCGTCGACGGCTCCGATCCGAACACGGCGAATTTCGTGCAGAATTATGCCCAAGGCGCCGTCGCCAACTGGGAGCGGCAGAGGCAGGCGGACGTCGCCGTGCAGAGTCCTGCCATCTCGGTCGAGCAACGCTTCTGGTTCAATCCCGAACTGACCAGCCGCAATTTCCTCGTGCCGGGCTCGATCGCCATCGTCATGACGCTGGTCGGCACGCTCCTGACCTCGCTCGTCGTCGCTCGCGAATGGGAGCGCGGCACAATGGAGGCGATGATGGCGACGCCGGTGACGGCGGTCGAGCTGCTCGCAGGCAAGATCCTGCCCTATTTCCTGCTCGGCCTCACCTCGATGACGCTCTGCGTGCTGCTTGCGGTCTTCCTCTTCGGCGTGCCGTTCCGCGGCTCTGTCGCTGCGCTTTACGCATTGTCGGCCGCCTTCCTGATCCCGGCGCTCGGCCAGGGCCTGTTGATCTCGACGGCAACGAAGAACCAGTTCCTCGCCTCGCAACTGGCGCTGATAACCGCCTTTCTACCGGCCTTCCTGCTGTCTGGCTTCCTTTTCGAGATCAATTCCATGCCGACCGTGATCCAGTGGATCACCTTCATCGTGCCGGCGCGTTACCTGATCCCCAGCCTGCAGACGGTGTTCCTCGCCGGCGACATCTGGCCGATGTTCCTGCGGGCGATATCGGTCATGCTGACGATCGGCGCCATCATGTTCATGCTTGCCGCCCGCAGCACCAGAAAAAGGATCGGCTGAGATGTGGACAAGGCTTTACGCCCTGATCGTCAAGGAATTGCTTGCCGTCCTGCGCGACCCCAAGGGCCGCGCCATCCTGATCGGCCCGCCGATCGTCCAGCTTCTCGTTTTCTCCTATGCGGCGACGCTCGAGGTCCGCAATGTCGACGTCCTGATCCTCAACCGCGACAGCGGCCACTGGGGCCAGGAACTGATCGAGCGCATCGATGGCTCGCCGACTTTCCGGAAGATCGAGATCGCCTCCAGCCAAGCGGAGGTCCGCGTGGCGATCGACAACCAGACGGCCATTGCCGCCGTCGAGATCGGCCCTGACTTTTCGCGCAATATCGAGGCGGGAGCGCCGGCCGACCTGCAGATGGTGCTTGATGGCCGCCGCTCCAACGCCTCGCAGATCGTCGCGGGCTATCTCTCGCAGATCGGTGCAGCGCTCGCTGCCGAGACCCCGGCCGGCAAACGCGCCGGCGCCGATATCGTGTCGACCGTGCCGCGCAACTGGTTCAACCCGAACCTCACCTACCAATGGTTCATGGTGCCGAACCTGATCGCCAGCATCGCGCTGCTGATCGGCCTGATCGTCACCGCGCTGTCGATCGCCCGCGAGCGCGAGCTCGGCACCTTCGACCAGCTGATGGTCTCGCCGCTGCGCATCCACGAGATCCTGATCGGCAAGCTGATCCCGCCGATGATGATCGGCCTCTTCCACATCACCGTCTATATCCTGGCCGCCGTCTTCCTCTTCGAAGTGCCGCTGCGCGGCTCGCTCTTCCTGCTTTACGGCAGCGCGATCTTCTATCTCGGCTCGGTCGCCGGCCTCGGTCTCTTCATCTCGGCGCTGTCGATGACGCAGCAGCAGGCGATCCTCGGCGCCTTCCTTTTCATGGTTCCGGCCATGCTGCTCTCAGGCTTTGCGACCCCGATCGAGAACATGCCGGGGTGGTTGCAGCCGGTGACCCTGATCAATCCGCTGCGCTATTTCCTGGTGATCGTCAAAGGCGTCTTCCTCAAGGATATTCCGCTGAGCGAGGTGGTGAACCAGACGATCCCGCTGGCGCTGATCRCCACCGTTACGCTCAGCGCCGCCGCCTGGCTCTTCCGCCGGCGGCTGGAATAACGCCTCCCAACCCCGGCTTCAGCCGCCTCACATAATGTGAACCGGCCTTCCAAAGCGTGACTCTCTCCTGCTGGAACCTCGGATTGGCGTGGTCGTTACCCAAACGCAACCCCAGCAAAGGAGAAGCAAAATGTACAAGGTCCTACTTGTCTCCAGCGCCCTTGCGCTGTCGTCACTTGCAACCAATGCGCTCGCTGATGGAGCCGTGACCGGTGCAGCCGGTGGTGCCATCACCGGCGCAATCGTCGGCGGCCCCGTGGGTGCTGCCATTGGCGGCGTGGCCGGTGGTGTCGCCGGTGCCGTTGTCGATCCGCCGCCGCGCGAGGTCGTTACCTATGTCCAGCAGCAGCCGGCCCCGACCGCCTCCGTGGTAGTCCAGGAACCGATCGTCGTCGGCAAGCCGCTTCCGGCAGACGTCGTCGTGACGCCGGTGCCTGACAATCCGAAATATGCCTACACGGTCATCAACAATCAACGCGTGATTGTCGAACCCCGCAGCCACCGTGTGGTGCAGGTCATAGAATAATCAGGCAACCGAAGCCGCCTGTTGCGGCTCGGCAACTTCCGGCCCCGCTTCGGCGGGGCCTTTTTTCGTGCGCTTGCGCCACCTGCCGATCAGCGAGAACAGAACGACAAGGTGCCGTGGCAACTTGGAGCCTTTCCTAGGAAAGGCTCCAAACCCCTGTGGCAGCGCCTCTATCGGAATTCGGTCGCCGTAAAGCTTGCCCTGTTGGAGCGATAGAATATGCATGCTGGAAAGCATGAGCCGATCCTCCATCCTGATTGATGGGATCAGCGTGGCCGAAGCGACGGGGCTGGGTCCTTAAAGTCCGACTAAAAGCTGCAAAAACTTGCAAAAGCCTATGGCCGCGGCCGCATCCCGGCGCGCGCCAGCCCTTCCAGAACCGGCGCAAAACGCAGCGGATCCTTGGCCGGCTGACCCGCCAGAATGCCTTCCAGCGTCACATCAGGTGCCATCGCCTCGAGCGCATGGAGGAACTGGCGCGCCTGCTCCATATTGCCGAGATGCGCATGTGCGGCGATCAGCATCCAGTAGGTCGGGTCGAAATGGGCATTGAGCGCCAGCGAACGAGAGGCGTATGAAATTGCCGCCTCGTAATTGCCGCGAAAGAGTTCGGCCATGGCGATGCCCGTCAGCGAAAAACGCGCATCCGGATCGCGGGGTCCCAATTTCACGGCGCGATGCAGTCGCTCGAGCGCATGTTCGATATCGCCGCAGTGCAAGGCCGCAATTCCGGAGCATGCCGCGACCAGAAGATCATTGGGATTGGCGGCAGCGGCGGCCTCCAGCACGGCCATGCCGCCTTCATAATCCTTGCCCGTCTGCAGCAATGCCATGCCGCAATGGGCCATCACGCGGGGATCGCCRGCCGAATGCTGAAGCCCGCGACGGGCAAGGCTGATGCATTCCGCCTTGTCGTCCGTCCCGAGCCGCGGCCAACCCATGGTAATGCGATGTTCGAGCGCCCATGCGGCATGGGAAAGCAGCATCGCATTTTCCGGCTCCATGGCGAGCGCTTCCTGCAGCAAGGCATAAGCGGCGGCATTACTTTCGATCGATTCGTCGATGATCGCGGCAAGCGCACGCAGATAGAGATCGTAAACTGCCGGACTGGTCGGCCGGTCACGTCGTGACCTCTGGATTTCGGCGATCTCGATCGCCGGCTCAACGATCGAGGCGACGCGTTCGGTGATATGGTCCTGGAAGGCGAAGATGTGGCTGATGCCGTCTTCAAAATGATCGGCCCAGAGATTGGTCGCGGTCACGCCGTCGACCAGCTGCACATTGATACGCACCTGCCCGCCTTCCCGCCGGATGCTGCCTTCGAGCACGTAGCGTACTCCGAGCTCCGCCGCCACCTGTCGCACATCGATGCTGCGTCCCTTGTAAATAAAGGCGGAATGGCGCGAGACGACCGAAAAGGAGCGGAAGCGCGCAAGGGCGGTGATGATCTCCGTCACCACGCCATCGGCAAAATAATCCTGGTCGACATCGCCACCGAGATTGACGAAGGGAAGAACCGCGACGGAAGGCGGCTGCGGCGCCACGGGCGCCATCCCGGCATCGTCCCGGCGCGGCAGGCGATAACCGACCCTGGGAACCGTGACGATCCACTCCGTGCCATCGGGCCTTGCGCCGAGAAGCTTTCTGAACGTGGCAATCTGAACCGTGAGGTTGCCTTCCTCCACGGCAAGCCCCGGCCAGGCCCTGTCCATCAGATCCGCCTTGGTGACGACGCGGCCCTCAGCCTCCAGCAGCAAACCGAGCAGAGCTGCCGGTCGTGGTCCCGTCGCAATGGACTTCCCTTCCCGCCACAGGCTTCCTGTCACGGGATCGTAAAGGAACGGACCAAAGGAAAGCGTCGAGCTGCCCATGCAGAAGCATAGCGTCAAAATCTCGCAAACGAAAAGCGGATCAACGCGCCGATGCGCTGGATAAGCTGCCGTCGGATGAACGGCGGCCTATCCAGCGGACAGGATCAGACCTTCAGCTCGCGCCGCTCGCGCTCGGTCACCATCGCAAGATCGAGCACCTTCTGCAGGTTGGCGGCGTGGCGGAAGTTCGGATCCGGCTGGATGCCGCTTGCCACGGCCTCGGCAAAACGCTCGTAGTTGGTCGCCACCGGTTCAACCTCGATCTTCGTCCAGGTGGCGGTTTCGACATCCTCGCCGAGGCAGCCATGCAGCTCGGAACCGCTGGGACGATGGATGACCTCAAGGCTGCCCCTCTCGCCATAAATCCGCAGCTTCAACTCGTTCAGATGCCCTGTCGCCCAACGGCTGGCATGGATGACGCCGAGTGCACCATTGGCGAAATCGACAGACATGGTGAAGCTGTCATTGGCATCGAGCAGATATTCGCCGATCTGGCCACCCGGCGCCTTGTTAAAGGTCTTCAGCCGCGCAAAGACGTGGTCGATGTCGGTCGCCGCACCATAGGCGGCGAAATCGAGGATATGGATGCCGACATCGCCGAGCACGCCGTTCGAGCCATGGCCGGTGGAAAGCCGCCACAGCCAGGTCGATTCTGTGCGCCAGTCGCCCCAGGCGCGCGACACGAGCCAACTCTGGAGATAGGAGGCTTCCACGTGCCTGATCGTGCCGAGCTCGCCGGCGAGCACCATCTCACGGGCGCGCTGTAGCGGCGCGACGTTTCGATAAGTCAGGTTGACCATGTTGATGACGCCGGCTTTTTCGGCCGCCTCCGTCATCTCCAACGCCTTCGCATAGTTCTCCGCCAGCGGTTTTTCGCAGAAGACGTGCTTCCCGGCGGCAATCAGAGCCATCGTCGTCGGGTGATGGATGCGGTCGGGCGTCACGTTCGTCGCCGCATCGAATTCACCCCAGGCGATCGCCTCCTCCAGTGACAGAAACCGCTTTTCGATGTTGAACTTGTCGGCGAAGGCCGAAAGCCGCTCAGGATCGGTGTCGACGGCACCGACCACAGTCACGCCGTCGATCAGGGGGAAGCGGGCGAGCTGGTTTTTCGCCATCACCCCGGTGCCAAGAACGAGTAGTCGCATGGATGCTCCTCAGCGGTAACCGGCTTCGCCGGCCTGGTGCAGTTTCGGGCCGCGTTCGACGATCGGCTCCAGTGCCTTTTCTACCGGGACATTTGGAGCGTCGGTGATACCAGTCAACGCCCCCTCAGGGTTATAGGCCCACTTCACGCCGTTGATCAGCACCTTCTGGACATTGACGTCGTGATAAGTCGGATAGGTCTCGTGACCGGGGCGGAAATAGAAGATGTTGCCGGCGCCACGGCGCCAGGTCAGGCCCGAGCGGAACACTTCGCCGCCCTGGAACCAGGAGATGAACACCGTTTCGAGCGGCTCCGGCACCGAGAACTGCTCGCCGTACATTTCTTCGTTCTCGAGCTCGAAATGCTCGCCGATGCCTGCGGCGATCGGATGGCGCTGATTGATTGTCCACAGACGCTCGCGTTCACCCGCCTCGCGCCATTTCAGCGCGCAGGGCGTACCCATCAGCCGCTTGAAGATCTTGGAGAAATGCCCCGAATGCAGCACGAGCAGGCCCATGCCTTCCCAGACGCGCTTGGCAACACGCTCGACGACGACGTCGGAGACCGCGCCGTGATCCTTGTGGCCCCACCAGGTCAGCACGTCGATTTCGGCAAGGCGGGCTTCGCTGAGGCCGTGTTCCGGCTCCTGCAGCGTCGCTGTCGTCGCCGAGATATCGGAATCGGTATTCAACGCGTTGGCGATCGTCGTGTGCATGCCTTCAGGATAAATATCCCGGACGATGGCATTGGTATTCTCGTGGATATTCTCTCCCCAGACGACGGTGCGAATGGCCATGATGTGCTCCTGTAGAACCTGGAAGTATCGATAGGCGGGAAGGCAGGATTCAAAGCGCTTTGGAAAATGCCGCTGGCTGCGCCTCGTCTCCTCCACGTCCAAAGAACACATAGACCTTTGTCAGTATTTTGACAAAGGGGAAAATTTACCGGCCTGAGGCGGAGAAACGGCCTGCAAATATCACAGCAATATCAATGCGAAACGGATTTCGAGAATAGATTGACGACCACAACGCCCGATATGATCAGCCCGAGTCCCACGACTGCCGGCAGGTCGAGGCGCTGCTTGAAGAAAACGAGACCGACCGAGGAAATCAGCACGATTCCCAAAGCGCTCCAAATCGCATAGGCGATACCGACGGGGATACTTTTCAGCGTCAGCGACAGGCAATAGAAGGCAGCCGCATAACAGGCGACGACGAGTGCCGTCGGCCCGATGCGGGTGAACTGCTGCGATAGCTGCAGCGCGGTCGTGCCAATGACTTCGAGCACAATAGCTGCAAACAGCAGCCCGTAGACGGCGGCCTGGCTCACGGCGAATCCCTTTCGAATTACTTGCCGGTCAGTTCGACAAGGCGATCGATGAGATCCCGCCTCAGAACGCCGTTGATATCATGGCTTTCCAACGTATCTGCGAACCAAAGTCCGTCGGCGGCAAAACGCACGACTTGTGCGTCGAGGGAGGAATCGGTGCCGATATATTCCTCCGACCGCGCCTGTACCCATTGGCGCCAGCGAAGACGCAACCGGGGTTCGGCAAGAAGCGCGATCGTCACCTGCGTCCAATTCCTGGAATCGTCGGGACGATCCTTGAGACCGGATACCGCCCTGAGATAGGCGCGGGTGAAGCGGCCCTGCGGCAGCGGATCGCCGCGCATCAGTTCCTCTATATCGGCATCGAACTTTTCGAGCAGGCTCTCGAACAAGGCGTCGAGCAGCGCATTCTTCGTCGGGAAGTGATGCAGCAGCCCGCCCTTGCTGACGCTAGACGCGGCCGAAACCGCATCGAGCGTGACGGCGGCCATGCCTTCATTGGCGGCAAGGCGCGCGGCGACCTCCAGCAACTGCTGGCGCACGAGGACGGGCTGCTTCTTGCGATGATGAGCGTTCGACATGAGAAATAAAGATACCGTCCGGACGGTTTTGTCAAGAAGAAACGGCGGCAACCCCTACGTTGCCAGCAATATGCGCGAAATGCCGCGGCACCTTGATGACAGTTGCGATCATTTTCCGCCCGGTGCATGAAGAGCTTGGGGATTGGAATGGCATGGGATGGTTTCGTGACGGAGAAGGTGACCACACTCTATGAGGCGATCGGCGGCGATCCTGTCGTACGGGCGCTGACGCACCGCTTCTATGAGCTGATGGACACGCTGCCGGAGGCGAGAAACGTGCGGGCCGTGCATCCGCCGAGCCTTACGGGCAGTGAAGAGAAATTCTACGAATATATGAGCGGCTATCTCGGCGGCCCGCCGCTGTATACCGATAAGCGCGGCCATCCGCGCCTGCGCAGCCGCCATTTCGTCGCCGAGATCGGCCCTGTCGAGCGCGACGAATGGTTGCTCTGCTTCCGCCGCGCCCTGGACGAGACGATCGCAAGCCAATCGCTGCGCGATCTCATCTGGGCGCCGGTCGAACGGCTCGCCTACCATATGCAGAACAGGGCGCCTGACAACAAGGAACAACCATGAGCTTGAACGCGCGTCTGGAACCGGTGCTTTATCTCTTTGCCGGCCTGTTCGGCGTAGCCGGCGTGGCGCTTGCCGCCCTTGCTGCCCATGGCGGCGGCGAGGCCAATCTTGCGGCATCCGCATCCGCCATGTGCCTTGCCCACGCCCCTGCCCTGCTGGCATTGGCTCTCGGCAACACCAGGCTCAGAACCGCCTGGCTGGCCGGTTTCCTGATGATTGTCGGAACGCTGCTTTTTGCGGGCGATCTCGTCACCCTGCGCTTTACCGGCTCCGGCCTTTTCCCCTATGCCGCGCCGACCGGCGGCTGGGCGATGATGCTTGGCTGGCTGGCCGTTGCGGCAGGCGCTGTCTTCCGCGCCAAGGCATAGAGCATTTCCGTGTTTCCCCGAGCGAGGGAATTTCTCTATGTTTTGTTTTCTCGCAATCCGGACCCAAAACCGCTGCGCACTTTGGCTGGAGTTGCCCTAGTCACGCGGCTGCGGCACACGGCCGAAGCGCAGCAGATTTCCGTGCGGATCATGGATGTAGAACTCCTCCATGTTCCATGGCCGCACCTCCATATCGCTCAGGCGCTCGACGCTCTTTTCGCGATATTCCGCATGAAGAGCGCCGATGCCGCCGCCACGGAGATAGACGGAGCTGTTCTGGCAAAGCGTGGCATCTTGCGTCCGCCAGAAATGCAGTTCCATGTCGTCGCGCCGTAGGATGAGATAATCCGCCGCCTGGTAGACGATCTCGGTAAAGCCGAGCGCATCGCGGTAGAAGGCAAGCGTCTCATCGATATCGAGCGACGGCAGGACCGGCAGAACCGCGATGCGATCCGGCCCTTCGTTCATATGCCGTCGACGACGTTGAAACCTTCGAAGACTGGCGGGCCCTTGTAGGTCGCCTTGTGATCGCCGGCATTGCGGTGCGCTGCGCGAAAACTCTCGGACTTCGTCCAGTTCTGAAAATCCGCCTCGCTTTTCCAGACCGTGTGCGAGGAATAGAGCGTATAGCCCTCCTCGTCGTTGACTTTTCCGCGCAGCAGGCGGAATTCGACGAAACCGGGCACCTCGGGCAGGCTGGAATCGCGATTGCGCCAGACCGTCTCGAAATCGCCTTCGCTCCCGGTTGCAACCTTGAAGCGGTTCATTGCGATATACATGGAATCTCCTTACGCCTTCCTCTTGCCCGCCCTTGCCACACGCGAGGGGAAGGCGAGAACATTATCGCCGTTTGCCGCCGCCGGGCCAAGCGGTCTTGTTGCCGCTTCTCCGGGCATGCGCGCTTCCCAGGTCGGAAAGAACATCACATTCTGGTAGATTTGCTGGCGTTCGGCGTGCTGCTGGAAAAGTTCGTAGAGTTCGGGCACGAGACCCTCGCCTGTCTGCGCGGCAAGCTTGTGCAGGCCGATCATGGTGAAGCCGTCGGGGCGCTGGTCGTTCATCGGGAATTGTCTCGTTCGTTCATCGTCTGCAGCGCACGCTCCAGGCTGGACTTGCTGCCGTTGCGAAGCGGGATGAAGGCCTTGCCGAACTTCTTGCAGCCGGTCTTCACGCGCAGGCAGGCATCGTGGCTGATACAGTCGATCGGGCAGAACACGCAGTCGACCGAGGGAAGGACGGTATCGATGCGCGAAACCGCTTCGCGTAAGCCGCCGTCGTGATGAATGAGCTCGGCGCCGAAATTGCTGCAGATCTGGCGAAGATGCGCCACCTGGCAGTCACGGCCGCCGACATAGAGGAAACTGCGGCCATCCAGTTTGGATCGCCCAAGGGATGCCTGACCGGCGTCCTCGCCCGCGCTGTCGCGGACCTCCCGGTTCGAACCCTTCTTGCCCTTGCGAGCCATATACCACCCGTTCGCTCGTTGATCGTCACACGATTCCTGCGTGTGCGAGCGGACCTTATTAAACTTGATTTTTAGAGTAAAGTATAAAGTTGATTATTTTTATCATATTTTATCGAGCTGTGACTTGCACCGGAAAACTGTACGAGCGCGAGGATCCGGCCCAGTCATCCGGCATGGCGGGAAGATTACAGGAAGCGATCCGCGACATAACGGCACCATCCACCTCGGCCAGGCCCGAACCTCGGACAAGGCCGGATGCAGTGATATCACCGTTGCGATTGATCGTGATGCGAACATTCAAGGATGCAGAATCGCGACGATATCGCGATTCAATCCGGTCAACGCAACGGAACAGTCGCGAGACGATCTTGCCCTTGTAATTGGCTTCGGATGCACCGCCCGATCCACTCCTTCCGCCCGACGTGCGTGAATTATTGTCGGAGTTGGCATCTGACTGCCCGTCCGCGGCGCCTC
>NZ_JBFUAY010000079.1:0-25599 GCF_056406015.1 Rhizobium sp. P1_E1
CTCGATTATATGGCGCTCGGCGATTGGCACGGATCGGTGGCGGTGGACGCCAGGACGTATTATAGCGGTGCGCCCGAGCCGGACCGTTTCAAGCATGACAGGCCGGGGCAGGCGATGGTCGTTTCCATTGCCGGGCAGGGGGCGATGCCGACGACGGCGGCGGTGACGACCGCCAGTTTTTCCTGGCAGACATTGCACCTTCCTCTGCTGGTATCGGAAGACGGTGTTGAAGTGCTGAAGGCCGCGTTGCCGGAACCGTTCGCGCGCCGACAAACCCTGTTGCGCATCGCGCTGTCCGGCCGTGCCCGGTTGAACGGGCGCACAGCAATGATCAGCCTGCTGGAGCAGGTCGCGCCGGAATTTGCGCATCTGGAGATCGATACCGCCCTTCTGGGGACCGACTGCGAGAGCGATGATCTCGAGACCATCGATCGAGCCGGTGCGCTGCGCGATGCTGCGGACTTGCTGCTTGCCGAAAGCCTCGACGAGGCCCGTTCCGGCGACGACAGGAACGTGGCGCGCCAAGCGTTGATCCGCCTGTTTTCCTATTGCGAGGCGATCGATCGATGAAACTCACCGCCCTTCGCCTCCACAATGTCAAACGTTTCGCCGGCCGCGGCATATCAGTCGAAGGAATCACCGACGGCGTCAATGTGCTGAGCGCCGCCAATGAACACGGCAAATCAACCTGTTTCGAGGCGCTGCATGCCCTGTTCTTCCAACCGCACAGCGGCAATCCAAAGAGCGTGCAGATGCTGCGCCCCTATAGCGGCGGCAATCCGATCGTCGAGGCCGATATCACGATCGAAGCCGGCCGCTACCGCCTGACCAAGCAGTTCCATAGCGGACGGCGTGCCAGCGTCACCGATCTCGGCAGCGGCCGGATCGTCGCCCAGGCCGACGAGGCCGAGGCGTTCATCGGCGATCTCATTTCCGGCGGAACCTCCGGCCCGGCAGGCCTGCTCTGGGTGCGTCAAGGCGTCACCGGCATCGAAAATCGCAGCAAGAGCGAGGAGGAGAACGACAAGCGGGTGCGCGAAAGCCTGCTGTCTTCGGTACAGGGCGAGGTGGAGGCGCTGACGGGCGGACGGCGCATGTCGGCGGTGCTCGAAGCCTGCGAGGACGAACTCAATCGCCTGGTCACCGCGACGCTCCGGCCGAAGGCAGGAGGCCGCTTTGCCGCCGCTCTCGAGGAGCGTGACCGGCTGCAGGAGGAGGAGGCCCGGCTGGCCAAGGAGGTCGAGATGCTGCACGGCGCACTCGACCGCCGCCGCTCAGTGCAGGCGAGACTGAGCGAACTGGAAAACCCTGATGAGGAAGCCGGCCGAAAGACGGCGATTGCCAATGCCGAGGTGGTGCTCGAAGCCGCTAAACTGCATGACAGGGAACTCAAAGCGCTCGATGCCGAGGCCACCTTGGCCGCCAGCCGCCGCGATGAGGCGCAACAGGTATTCGACCGCTTCCACACGGCATTGAACCGCAGCGGCGAACTCGCGCGGCGTTTCGCCTTGGCGGAGAAAGAACTCTCGAGTGCAGCCAAGCGACGCACGGCATCGCTGGCCGAAAGCGAGGCGGCAACGGCGGAGGTGCAGGCGGCCGAAGAGGAGGAGCGGATAGACCGTCAACTGCTTGCGCGGCTGGAGGCAGCGCTCCGTTCACGCCACGCCGCAGAGCGACTGGCCGAGGTCCGTCTGCGTCTCGAACAGGCGGAAGCGGCGCGCCAGCAGATCGAGGACGGGGAGGCGGCGCATGCATTGCTCGCCATTCCAGCCGATGCGGTCGAGCGGCTTGAAGCGCTGGATCTCAAGATCGTCGGCTTGCGTGCAGCCGCCGAGGTCGGTCTTCCCACGCTCAGGGTCGATTACCTGAAGGATGCCTCCGGATCGGTGAGCATGGACCGCCAGCCCTTGATTGGGGGTGAGGACAGAAGCTTTGCCGGGATCGCGAAGCTCGACATAACAGGCGTCGGCACCCTGACCATCCACTCCAGCCGGCAGGCAGATCAGGACGGGGCGCTGGAGACTGCGGAAGCCACGCGCCAAACATTGCTTGCCAAGCTCGGTGTCGACAGTCTGCGAGCGGCGCGACAGCGCGATATTGCCGCGCGGAACAAGCAGGAGGAACTCGTGCGGGCGCGCCAGCGGCTCGCGGATCTCGCCCCGAATGGCATTGACAAGCTTCACCTCGACGCCGCACGCTTTGCCGAACTCAGCCAGGATCCGGTCGAACTCGAGGCCGACCCGGAAGAGGTGCGCGCCCGTCTCGCGGATGCGACGCGGCGCATCGAACTATCGCGGAACCGGGCGCGGGAGGCGTCAGTGATGCGCACGGAAGCCGGCGAGGCCATATTGCGCGCGCAGACGGAGCACACCAGGCTTGGCCAGGAACTCGAGGCCATCGAGGCGGTCATCGGCCCCGAAGCCGRCCGAACTGAATTGCAACAGGACCTTGCTCTCAAGCTTTCCAGGGCCAAAGAGCAGGTCGATGCTGTCGAACTGCGGGCCGAGCCTTTGCGCAGGACAGGGCGGGACCTCGCAGGCGCAGAGGCCGCCCTTGCCAGGGCGCGCTCGGTCGCCGACGCCGCAGGCCGCGAAATTGCCAGGCTTCGCGAAGAGCTTGCCGATCTCGGCGGTCAGATCCGCACCCGCTCGGACGGTGCGGTGGAAGAAAACTGGTTGGAAAGCCGGGATTTGCTGGCAGCGGCGCGCGAGCAGGTGAAGCGTTTCGAGACGGAGGTGGGCGTGCTCGATCGCCTGCGCAAGGCGCTGACGGCGACGCGGGCGGCCGCGCGCGACCTCTATCTCAAGCCTGTTATGAACGAACTCGCCCCGCTGCTCGGCCTGCTGTTCGACGACATCTCGATCACGTTCGACGGCGACACCTTGCTGCCGCAGATCGTGCGCCGCAACGGCCTGGACGAGGATGTCGACCGGCTGAGCGGCGGCATGCGGGAGCAGCTGTCGGTGCTGACCCGCCTCGCATTCGCAAGGCTGCTTGCCCGCGACGGCCGGCCGGCGCCTGTCATCCTCGACGATGCGCTTGTTTATTCCGACGACGACCGGATCGAGCGGATGTTCGATGCGCTGCACCGCCAGTCCCGCGACCAGCAGATCCTCGTCTTCTCCTGCCGCCAGCGCGCCTTCGCCAAGCTGGGCGGCAATGTGCTCACCATGCAGCCATGGCAGCCGGATTGATGAGGATCGATGCTCAGGCGACGCCGACGCCTCGCTCAAGCCACAGATAGGCGGCGGCCGTCCAGGAAAAGCCGAGGCCGCCGCATCCTTGGCCGGTGACCGGGTCGAAGTATTCGGCAAAACCTTCCGTTTCGATCGCCGCGATGGTGGATCGCCGCAGCTCTTCGGCGACATCCGCGTGGCCATTGCGATTCAGTCCGTCGATCAGAAGCCAGTTGATGATCGCCCAGGCAGGGCCGCGCCAGTAACGCTTCGGCTCCCAGCTGGCGATGCCCGGCTTCGTCGTCGGAAAGGCGACCTTGAGATCCTTGGACCAGGCTTTCATTTCCGAAACCAGGGCGCCGGCAACCTGCTTGTCGAGGTCCAGCGAGAGGAGGGGGATGAAACCGGCTTGCGTTGCGGCTTCGACATCTTCACCGGAGATCAGGTCTCTCGAGACGAAGCGCGAAAGATCCGGCCGCCATTGGGCCATTATCGCCTTGCGAGTGCGGTTATTGAAGGCAGCGATCTCGATCGCGTCCTCGGTCCGGTCGAACAGGCGGGCAAGGTGCTCGAGGTCTTCGCCGGCCTTGAGCAGGATGGCGGTCGTCTGGATCTCGGAGACCTTGAAGGACGCCTTTTCCCATTGTTTCGCTGGATCCCAGCCACAGGCGGCATAGGTATCGACCAGATGAATGAAGCGGCGGTAATCCTCGTCGCGCGGGCGCATGTCGGCATCGACATGGCCGGTATCCTTGCGCACGACGGGGGTATCGGTGGTGGAGGGTACACGAGCGAGCGCGATGTCCCAGGCGGGAGAATTATCGCTGCCGCTTTCCCAGGGATGCAGGAGCGCAACGAGCCCGGTGCCATCGGGATCGCGGGCGGAATACCACCAGCGGTGCCATCTCAGCGCCGCCTCGTAGAGGGGCAGGGTGCGCGTCTCGGCATCGTTGCCCGCGGCGGCTTCATGCAGMTTGCGCAGCGCGATCGCGAAGACCGGCGGCTGGGTTATGCCGGAGGTCGGGATCATGTGCGTCGTGCGCCAGACTTTCGGTCCCGGGAAATAGGTTTCGCTTGGCGCGTGGAAGACGATATGCGGGATCATCCCGTCCGCCCACTGGCCCTCGACCAGCCGTTCCAGCTCGCGATAGGCGCGATCGATGTCGTAGAGCGCGAAGCCCATAGCGACGAAGGCTGAATCCCAGTTCCACTGGAAGGGATAGAGCCGGTCTGTCGGCACAGTATAACCGCCGCGATCGTTGGCGGCGAGGATGCGCTTCGCCTGGTCGATATGCATATTCATGTCGGATGCTCCGGTATTCTTAGGCCAAGACGGCCGGAAAGGACTTGCCGCTTTCGGGTGAAAGCCAGGTGATGCGCTTCTGGTCGAGCTTCAGACCGATCGTGTCGCCGCTCTTGACGGTTTCCGAGGCCGGCAGGATGACGCGCACCGGCTGGTCGTGGATCGAGCCGGTTAGAAGCAGGTGCGAGCCCATCGGTTCAGCAACGCGTACCCTCATTTCGAGACCCTGCGGCAGCGGTGCGAGTTCGACGGCTTCGCCGCGCAGGCCAAGGATCACTTCATTGCCGGACCCCTGCGGCGCGGCAAGCTGCTCGGCGCCTGCCGCCACGTGGCTGTTCGTCACCGGCACCTTGATGAAATTCATCGGCGGGTTGCCGATGAAGCCGCCGACGAAACGTGTTGCCGGGTGATTGTAGATCTGGACAGGATGGCCGACCTGCTCGACCACGCCGCCATGCATGACGGCGATGCGGTCGGAAAGGCCCATGGCTTCGGTCTGGTCGTGGGTGACGTAGATCGTCGTGGTCCCCGCCGATTGCAGCACGGTCTTGAGTTCGGTGCGCATTTCGAGGCGGAGCAACGCGTCGAGGTTCGAAAGCGGCTCATCCATCAGGAGAACCTTCGGTTCGACGGCAAGGGCACGAGCGACCGCGACGCGCTGGCGCTGGCCGCCAGAAAGCTTGTTCGGGTAGCGGTCGAGATATTGCTCGATGTGCAGGAGGCCGGCGGCCTTCTCGACCTGCGCCTTCACCCTGGCGTCGTCGGCCTTCTGCATCCGCAGCCCGAAAGCGACGTTCTCATAGACCGTCATGTGCGGAAAGACGGCGTAGTTCTGGAAGACCATCGCAAGGCCGCGATCCTTGGGAGGCAAGCCGATCACCGACTTGTCGCCGATGCGGACATCTCCCGACGTTGCGGTCTCGAGGCCGGCGATGATGCGCAGCAGCGTGGTCTTGCCGCAGCCGGACGGACCGAGCAGCGAGACGAATTCGCCGTCGTTGATCGTCAGCGAGACCTCTTTCAGCGCCTGGAAGGCTCCGAAGCTCTTGCGGATGCGGTCGATGACAATATTGGCCATATCTCTGGTCCCGTTATTTGGAGGAAATGCCCCAGATCGCGAAGAGGTAACGTCTGACCGCGAAGATGAAGACAACCGAGGGAAGGATGAGCATCAGGCCCCCGGCAAAACGGTAATGCATCGGGCTTTCCGACAGCACGGTCAGCAGGTAGGCGGTCAGCGTGCGGTTGCGCACCGTCAGCACCGAGGCGGCAAAGACCTCGTTCCACGAGATGACGAAGGCAAAGACCGCGGTTGCGACGATGCCGGGCAGCGCCAAGGGTGCCACCACCTTGAAGAAGGCCTGGATGCGGGTGCAGCCGAACACCCAGGCGGCTTCCTCCAACTCCTTGGGCACGCCGAGGAAAATGCCCTGCGTAACGAGTGCCGCGAAAGGCAGCGCCAGGACGGTATGGATGAGACCGACGCCGACGATCGTGTCATAGAGGCCGAGCCGGATGAAGGAGACCGTCAGCGGCAATGCCAGGATTGCCAGCGGGAAGGCGCGGGTCAGCAGCACCAGGAGGCGGTAGCTGTCCTTGCCGCGGAAATCATAGCGGGCGAGCGCATAACCGGCCGGCGCGCCGAGCAGGATCGAAAGCGCCACCGTAATGCCGGCTGCCCCCAGCGAATTGAGGAAGGACTGGACGACGCCTTCGGTCTTTAGGAAGAGAATGAAGGGCTCCAGCGATATGCCAGTGGGAAGACCGGTCTTCGGCCAGATATAGACGCCTTGGCGACCGCCAAGTGCGCCGAGTGCCACCAGATAGATCGGCACCAGCACCCAGGCGCAAAGCGCTGCGATGCCGCTCCAGAGAAGCCAACGGCGTGAAGAGACGAAGCCGGCCGCTTTGGGTGTGTCTGCGGCCGTGCTGATGGTGTCCGTGGTCATGGCAGGCGCTCCGGATCGACTTTCAAGGCCTTCAGATAGATGAGCGTGGCGGCAAGCGAGATGATCATGATCAGCACCGCATAGGCGGCAGCGACGCTGTAGTTCTGGTTCTGGTTCTGCCAGTTGTAGGCCTCGCCGACGAGGACCGGGAAATTGCGTCCGCCGAGCGCATAGACCACCGCGAAGACTTCGAAGGCGAGCACGGTGCGCAGGATCAGCGCCGATTGTAGAGCCGGGCGGATCAGCGGCAGGGTGATGCGCCAGAAGCGCGTCCACGGGCCAGCACCGAAGATCTCGGCGGCTTCTTTGAATTCCTTCGGCACCTGGTTGAGACCGGCGACGATGATGACCATCACGATGGCCGTGCCGCGCCAGATTTCGGCAACCGCAATTGCAATGAAGAGCGCGACCGGCGTCTGGTAGGAAAGCCAGCTCGCTTGCCTGCCGATGATGCCGAGGCCGAAGAGCAGCGAATTCAGATAGCCGGTATTTTGCAGGATCGACAGCCAGACGAGACCGGCGGCGAGATCGGAAATGCCGAGCGGGATCGTCCAGATCCACAGGATCGTCTCGCGCCCGCGGCCGACCTTGGCGACCATGGTGCCCATAGCAAGCGCAATGGCGATCTGCACCGGCACGACAGCGATCGTCAGCAGGAAGGTGTTCTTCACCGAGCGGGTGAAATTGATGTCGGTGACCATCCGCTCGGCATTATCAAGCGACAGCACACCATTATCCGAAACCGCCAGCCAGATCGTCTGCACCAGCGGCACGACGAAGAGCAGCGCCAGAAAGGCGACGGATGGCAGGATCAGCAGATAGGGGATCCAGGGTCGGCTATTGGTCATCGACTCCCGCCTTGACGAGCAGAGTGGTGAAGGAGCGCCCGGGCATTTCGCCCGGACGCGTCTCGGGCGGATTTATTCGACCGGGCAGGGGCCGTCGCTCTTGGCATCGGGCGCCCAGCAGGCAGCTTTCGTGTCGGTCATCAGCTTGGCCATCGTGGCACCCTGGGTCTTCAGCACGTCTGCAACGGGCTCGTTCTGCAGCACGATGCGCTGGAAACTGTCCATGTAGACCTTGTTAAACTCGCCGCCCTTGTCGCCGAGGCCGACCGGGAGCAGCGAGATGACGGCGTCCTTGGAAGCCTGGGTGGCGGTGACCGCACCGGCGAGAAGGGCAACGCCCGCGTCGAGATCCGGCGGCAGCTTGACGTTCAGGGTCGGGAAGAAGCCGACCTTGGAGGCGGTCAGGAGCTGCGTGTCCGGCATAGACAGATGCTCGATGATCTTTTCTGCGCCGGCCTTGTCAGGCGCGCCCTTCGGAATGGCGAGACCAGCAACGACTGGCATGTAGCCGCGGCCCTTGGGACCGGCGGGAGCGGGGAAGACCACATAATCATCCGGTGCGGCAGAAATGGCATTCTTCAGCCGGGCGATATGATCCCAGGCGACCATGACTTCGCCGGCAGCGAGCGGCTCCTGCATGAAGTCGTAGCTGGTCGAATTCGGTGTCACATAGGCCCACAACGCCTTCAGCTTCTCCCAGCCAGCAGCCGCATCGGCACTCTGGAAGGTGCGCACGACACCCCCCGTGAAGGACGGATAGAAATAGCCCTGGAAATAACGCGCCATCAGCCCTTTCGGGCCGGCCGGGAAACCGATCTGCGGCTGGCCCGTCGCCTCCTGCATATTCTTGCCCCACTCGATCAACTGATCGTAGTTCAGCGCGTTCACGTCGGCGCCATCAGGCAGGTATTGCAGCGCTTCCTTTTTGGCAGCCATCACATAGGTCGCCTGCATCCAGGGGATATACTGCTGGGTCGGCTTGCCGAGCTTGCCGAGGTCGAGCAGCGACTGCGGCATGCCGCTCGCTGCCAGCTTCTTGGCGAGATCGTCGAGTGGCTCGAGCGTGTCCTTGTCGGCAAGCGGCGAGAGCTCGCCATGTAGCGCACCGACGAGGCTGACGGTGCGCTTGCCGGCCTGACGTTCGGCCTCCATGCGGACAGCAAATTGCGGCGGCTCCTCGACCACGTAATCAACCGAGCCGACATCCTTCAACAGCTCCTCGCGGACGACGGTCGCCTCTTCGATCGGGCGAAGCTGGGTGGACACGAAAACCGTCTGGGCAAGCACCGGCGAGGCGAAGGCCAGCACGGTGGAAGCCAGAATTCCAAATGACATGATATGTTTCATCTTCTCCTCCTTCATTGTTCTTTGTTTGAGATGCACTTCTGTCTATGCCGCCTTGGCGGGACGGCGATGGCTGTCGCGATCGACGAATTCGATCGCGTGAAGTTCCTGGAGTTCTTCGGCGGGCTCTCCGGCAATGGCGCGCAACAGCAGCGAGGCGAAGCTCGCGCCGAGGTTTTCGCCGGTCATGCGCATGGTCGAGAGCGGGGGGCTGGTGAAGGCGCCCATCGGCAGATCGTCATGGCCGACAATGCTGATCTGGTTGCCGCCATCGACCTCGCGCAGCGCCCTCAGCGCCCCGATCGCCATTTCGTCGGTGGCACAGACGAGTGCGGTCGGACGCGATGGTTGGCGCAGAAGTTCCAGCGCCGCGAGGTAGCCGCCCTGTTCCAACGGCGCACCTTCGGCGCAGAGGTCGGTCGCAAGGCCGCATTCCTCCATCGCCGCCCGCCAGCCACGGCAGCGGTCATGCGCGAAATAATATTCCTGCGGGCCGGCGATATGGCCGATACGGCGGTGGCCGGCGGCATGGAAGCGCAGCGTCGCGGCTCGGAAGCCAGCAAAGCCGTCGCCGTCGATATAGGGATGGGGCAGCAGGCTTTCGGTGCGGCCGTTGGTGACGAAGGGAATGCCACGCGACTGCAGAAATTCGACGCGCTCGTCCTTCCGTTTGGTGCGGACGAGAAGCATGGCGTCGACGCGGCGGCCATCGACGAAGCGGCGGCAGATGTCGAGTTCGCTCTCGCAGCGCGGCACCGGTGCAATCACCAGATTGAGGCCGGCAGCGGCAAGATGTTCGGCACAGCCGGACAACATATCGAGGAAATGCGGAGGGCCRATATGGCCAGGATCGCTTGGCAGCGTGACGGCAACCAGCTCGGCGCGCTGCCTGCGGAGGCGACGGGCCGAAGCATTCGGCCGGTAGCCAACCTTGTCGGCAGCCTCGCGCACCCGTTCTCGCGTGGCGGCCGACACATCGGCGTAACCGTCGAGCGCACGCGACACCGTGGTGATCGACAGTCCCAGCGATTGCGCAAGCTGTTTGAGATTGGCCAAGATCGTCCTCCCGAAGTGWGAAAAAGATTCTCCAAAACGTTTTGGGAGTCAAGCCAAAACGTTTTGGATTCGTGCAGATGTCGCACGCATGATCTTTCAAGACGAGCAGAGACGTCATAGAGATATGCGAAGGGGCGGGTCTTTTCAGCGCAGCCTAGGCGGGACCACTATCTTGTGTATCTGGATACGCTCGGGAAGTTCGCAAAGTAGCTCCGCGTCCCGCTCCCGATGCGGCGGGGATAACCGAAGTCTTGCTTTGGGCAGGGAGGTGGCTTCGAATTAGCTCTCGCTCAATCGGTAAGCTTGAGGGTTGCCGTAAACTGCGTTCCTTCCAGGCGATTGTATCTCGCCTCGCCATGCAGTTGATTTACGAAGGCTTTAATCAGCCGCGTCCCCATCCCGGCGCTGTCCGATCGGCCATCGAATCCAATCCCGTCGTCGGCGACGGTCAGTTGGGATTCCTCTCCTTCAGTCGCGTGCAGCATGACGCGAATATTTCCGGATGCCCGGCCGTCGAAGGCGTATTTCATGCTGTTGGCAATCAACTCGTTGAGCAGGAGGGCAAACGGCGTTGCCTTGTCGGCCGCAATCACGATGTCGTCGATTTCAAAGTCAACGGAAACGGCGCGACCATGGACGTCTACGAGCGTCCTAACGAATGATGGAATGAATTCCCGAGCAGATATTCCGCTAAACTGGTCGAAGCCGTACATCTGCTCGTGAACTGCGGACATCGCAGAGATGCGCTCGTTTAATTTTTGAACGGCTTCCGGTTCAAAACCCTGCAAGCGCAGCAGGGCCATCACCGTCTGCAGGTTGTTCTTCACTCGATGGTGTATCTCGCGCATGAGCGTTTCATTCGATCGCAACGCATCCGCAAGCTGCCTGGTGTGCAATGTGTCCACCTTGATGAGGTTCTGAATCCACAATGCAGCTGCCAAAGCCCCGACGAGGGCGAAAGCGACCAATAAAGCCGCGATTTTGGCATCCTCCCAAAAGGGCTGCATGATTACGTTGATATCTGCCGAAGCAATGGCCACAAAAGGGGTGCGTTCGAGGATTCGGTATGCGACCAGGCGATCTTCATTGTCGACTGGCGACACGGAGCGATATGTGCCTGATGTCGCCTTCCTCATATAGTCGGTAAACAGCTTGTGGTTTCGCATATCGACTGGTCCGGCGGGTTCCGGGTATCGGGCGATAAGTTGCCCGTCGCGCCTGATGAGGCCGACAATCGAGTTCTCGCCTATCGCGACCGCGTCCCATATTGGCCTTAGGATGCTCGCGTCGAAGGCAATCACGGCGGCGCCAGCGAATACGCCATTGCGTTCGAGCCTGCGGCTGAAGACGAATATCTGCCGCTGGGAAAGGCGGCTGATGATCAGCGGGGATGTATATTCGTCAGCGCCGTTTCTCAACCGAACGAAGTAGTCGCGGTCCGTAACGTTGATCGGCTTGATATCGCGATCGTTCGAAAAGAGCGTTTTTCCATCTGCCCCGATGACATAGGCGGTCGCCTGAGGAGGAAGGTCATAGACGGCAGCGTCGAGATCGCGCACCCGATCGGGGCCGGGCAAAGATGTACTCGGCCCCAGAGCATCATCAATTCGGTGCAGGGTCTCCCGAGCAAGGGAATTCAACCAATTCGCGTTCGCTGCAACGATTTTGGAAGCGGCGCTGACACGCTCATCGCCCCGGCGAACAGCTGTCTCGTAACTGGATATGAGCCAGATCGACAGGAGGGTGGTGAATGACAGGAACATCAGCGCGATGATCGCGAGCGATGCTTTGCCTACGGAGCCAACGTATTTATCGCCACCGATCATCTTTTTGGGCCAATTTCCATAGTGCGGCGACGGCCAGACGGGGACATTGCAACGCATTCCGAACCATATCCGATAAGCTGATTTCTGACTCTCGAAAATTATGCAGTGCTCACTACTCGGCGTCCTCAAAAGTACGACTGAGGATTGTATGTTCACAGTCACCTTTAGAGAATGACCGCGACATTCGGTCAATCCCACTCCGTTCGAGAAGGAGATCCGAATGATGGATAAAACCTTTCGCACGCGAGGCTCGGCACGACGGGGTTCTTAACTGATCATCGGCGTCTATTCGATCAAAATCTAATCAACCGCGTAACCTGATCTGAAAGTCGGTTTGCTAGGGAGGGTCTCCTTCCGGGAAGTGACGTCATGATCCTTGAGTTGCAGAATGCCATTCTGGAAATGATTGCCAAAGGGGAACCGCTGGCAGCAACGATGGAGCAACTTTGCCTCGAGGTTGAGGCCGCCGTTCCTGGGATCATCGCTTCGGTGCTGACGTTCGACGGGAGCCGTCTTCACACACTCGCTGGACCTTCCCTACCGCCTCACTATTCAGCGGCTGTCGACAATCTTGAGGCCAGTCCTCTTGCGGGCTCCTGTGGCGCTGCTGCCTATTTCGGTGAAGCGGTCATTGTCACCGATATCGAGACTGATCCTCGTTGGCAGGACTTCAAGTCCCTGGTCCTTCCACTGGGATTGAAGGCTTGCTGGTCCAGCCCGATCAAGCGTGGCGAGCAGGTGATTGGTAGTTTCGCCTTCTACTATCGAGACCACCGCGGTCCGAAGGCCATCGAACGGGACCTCGTCGACGCCTGTGTCCATCTCTGCATAATCGCCATCGATCGCGAAGAACGTGTAATGGAACGTCAGCGGCTGACATACAGCGACGCTTTAACAGGGCTGTCGAATCGCGCTCGTTTCAACCAGCTTCTAGCCGAAGAGCTGCCTCGATCCCGGCGCGCCTGGGGCATCTTGCTGGTGGACATCGACAACTTGAAACTCGTGAACGACACGTTCGGGCACGCAGCCGGCGACGCATTGATTCAAGTGGTTGCAGACCGGATCGCCGCGACAGCAGGCCCCAAAAACACGTTTAGGCTCGGTGGAGATGAGTTTGCTGTCATTGTGTCGGACGACAAGGACCTTGATCTGAATGTCAGGGCAACCGACATTTTGAAAGCACTGTCCTCTCCGTCAACCTGCGACGGTCATGTCGTCTTTCCCGCCGCGACGATTGGCGGTGCGCTGGCTGAGATGGAACCAAACCCTAACCAGATCCGCCAGAACGCCGATGTGGCGCTCTATCATGCGAAAGAACACAATCGCGGCCGGTACGTGCAACACTATCCCGGCCTGGGCACCGCCCTGACCCGACGCTTCAGGGCGGTTCGCGATGTGGGCGTCGCCCTGGAAGAGGATCGGATCGACGCGCATTACCAGCCGATATTGCGCCTGGATACTCGCGAAATTGTCGGTTTCGAAGCCTTGTGTCGAATGACCACGCCTTCCGGCGAAATCATAGCCGCAGCGCATTTCCATGAGGCCACGAAAGACGCCCATATTGCTGCTGAGCTGACACAACGGATGTTACTGAGGGTTGCAAGGGACATCCGGAGCTGGCTCGCCCGAGGCCTTCCTCTTCAACATGTCGGCATCAACCTGTCTGCCGCAGATTTTCGTGGAGGTAATCTGCAAGACAGGCTGTGCCGCATTTTCGGGGAAGCGGAGGTTCCTCTTAAGCACATCATCCTCGAAGTAACGGAATCGGTTTACCTCGGACAACGGGACTATGTTGTGGCGGAGGAGATAAAGGCTCTTCGGTCCAAGGGCTTACGGGTTGCCCTCGACGACTTTGGCACGGGCTACGCGTCTTTGACCCATCTGCTGACGGTGCCGGTCGACATCATCAAGATCGACAAGTCCTTCATCGATCGCATGGTGCCCGGCGACGCAGGAACTTTCATCGTTGAAGGCCTGATCGGAATAGCTGACAAGCTGGGAATCCGGGTTGTCGCAGAGGGGATTGAGACAGAATCCCAAGCTGCTCAGTTGTGCCAGCTCGGCTGCAAGCTCGGACAGGGCTACCTCTTTTCGAAAGCAGTCGATCGAACGGCTGCCGCAGCCATTTTAGAGCAGCATGGACAATGGCCCAACAAAGACAAGACCCGTGCCGGAGCCCGATAGCCTCCCTGGGCGAGGTTTCGCGCTCGGGCAAGGCCCGATACCTGAGACAACACATGAGTACCAAGATCATTTTGAACGGATCAGAGATGCGAAAACGGATACATGTCAGCCAATTGCGGGTCGGAATGTATGTCGAGGACGTCGAGATTGAGGGGGAAGACAGGACACGCCGGTTCAAGCCGTTCCTGATCTCGGCGGCCGGTCAGGTCGAGAGTTTGATGGCAAGCCGCCTGATGACGGTCGTGATCGACGTCGGAAAAGGCGCGGATGTCGACCCGGGTGCGACACAGGACATCGACCGGGCTGCGTTTGACGCCCAGCTTCGTGCCGTGTTTTCGGCGAAGGATATCAAGCAGGCGAGGGACTGCGTAGAGGATACGAGACCGCAGATCCGCCAAATGCTTGCCCACGCCAGGATCAAAGCCTCCTTTGCCAGCGATGCGGCAAGCTCGGCTGTGGAGCGGATCATGTCGGCAGCCTTCGACAATGCCGGTGCGCTGATCGCGGTCGCGAAGCTGAAGGAAAAAGATGAGCTGACGTTCCTCCACTCGCTGGCGGTTAGCGCGCTGATGATCACCCTGGGGCGCAGCCTCGGTCATGGAGAAGAGGAGGTACGGGTCCTGGGACTCGGTGGACTGGTTCACGATCTTGGAAAAATGGCGCTGCCGGACGAAATTTTGACGAAACCCGGTAAACTGACGGCCGAGGAAATGGATCTTGTGCGCGGGCATCCTCAGCGAGGATATGAGCTGGTCTCTCATGTCGCGCATGTTCCCAAGCAGGTGCTGGACATTTGTCGCTACCACCACGAAAAGTTCGATGGCTCTGGCTATCCTGGTCGGCTCGCCGGAAAGAAGATCCCTTACGTAGCCCGGCTTGCGGCGATTTGTGACGTTTACGAAGCGTTGACCACAATCAGGCCGTATAAGCGCGCCTTCTCGCAAGCGGAGGCAATCAACATGATGATGAATTCGCCGGGCCATTTCGACAGCCAGCTTCTTTCCGCATTCGTATCAAAAATGGTGATCAGCGGCACGCTCCACTAGAGCCGTCAGTTGCCGGACGGCGCGTCGCACCGGCCAAACGTCAATTGCAACTCCGCTCCGGATCGGCGGTCACTTCGGCAGCAGAGGCCAAGGGCACAGGAGCGATCTCCACCCCGTCGGTTCGAATATCATCAAGGCGAACATTGATGGCCATATCTTATTCGGGAGGCGACGTTCGAAACTACGAGAAGTTCTCCAGCACAGCCAAGAACGTATGCCGATCACCGTGTCCTTCGGTGAGCCGCACGCGGCCCTCGATATCGGCCAGGTGATGGTCCATTAGTTGCTGAGCCTTCGCCAGGTCCTTGGCCTTCAGCGCCGCCACGATCATTCGGTGGTGGTCTGCGCCGCAGTCGTCCTTACGCTCTTCTTCGTACAAGGACATGACGAGGGACAGGCGAGCGACGATCTTCGAGAGCATCTCCGTCAAGACAGGATTTCCGGCGGTTTCGGCGAGTACGATATGAAATTTCCCAGACAGAACCGTCTTGGACTTCTCATCACCATGGTGATGGATGTGCTCTTCTTCGTCGGTCAGTTTTTGCAGGGCATCGAGTTGTTCGGCCGTTGCCCGTGCAATAACGAGTTCCAGCAGAAGTCCTTCAAGTTTTCGGCGGGCTTCGAACAGGTTATTGGCCTGGGCAATGCTGGGTTCGGCAACAAAAGTGCCGCGGTTTCTCTTTCGCTCCAGGAGGTGATCACTTTCGAGAACACCGAGCGCGCCGCGTACGACCGTGCGGCTAACGCCAAAATGCTCCGCGATCGCCTCCTCCAGGATTTTCGTGCCCGGCTTTAAGGCGCCTTCACCGATAGCTGCCGCCAGCGTGGCGCGAATGCGCTCGGAGACGTCGTCGTTGTTGTCGGCGCTATCGGCCGCCCCATTGGACGCGGGCGGCGTCTTTACGTTTTGGCGGCGCGTCTTCCTTATTGCCTTCACCACTTCAAGCCTCGGTATGTTTTGCGTGTCCAGTTACTCGTGCACCGAATATCCATTCGTTGTAATTATTTCTATAAGAATGTTTCTGCGCAACCACTGGATTTTGATAGAAATCCCCTGTGAGGGCGCCGACGAAAATTTCCGCCCGCGCGCTGTCTTCAAAGGCTAGGCTGCCTTTTGTTCTTTTGCCGGCGGGGACAAGGCAATACCCGTTTCGGCGCAAATAGCCTCGATGTGGCGGGCCGACTGCTTGATGAAAACAATCGCCTCATTGAAGCCGTAGGATTGCGTCTGATAGGTCGGGTAGCCGTAGCAGCGGCTCTCATAAGCTTCCCAGTCGAGAACCGCTCCGGAGGCGACCCGCTTTTCATAGGCATCCACCATCGCCATGTAGGCCGCAAGCTCATCCGCCGTCAGGTCCGGGTGGCCAGCTCGCCAGACCGGATCCTCGATCTCGATGCACTGCCGCGGATTAGCCTTGCGAGGCTTGTCGGCGACAGACTGGGCGACTTCCAGCGACAGGTTCAGCGTGGGGTTAGCGTCCGCAAGAATGGGAAGGATCGCGGCGAAATCAACTATGCCGCCGCCGCAGGGCCGGGTCTGAAAATCGAGACCGCCGGGGGCGCGACCGACATAGGCATCCTTGATATGGGTCTGGCGCACATAGGGCGACAGACGCTTGGCGGCAAACACCGGATGCTCGGCTCGCTGCAGTCCGTTTGCCGTATCGAAGACGACGCCGACGCAGTCGGAGCCGACCGCCTCGATCAGCCTCAGGATCTCGAAGGAGGTGATCTCGTCATGGGTTTCAATGTTGATATGCGTGCCGTTTGCGCGGGCAACGGGGGCTATCTTCTGCAGCACCTTTTCGATGGCGATAAGTTGGTCTTCCCAGCTGATATCCGTGCGGAAGCGGTCATTGGCCAGCCGCCCGCGATAAACCGACTTGAAGTTACCAGGTGAAACCCAGAGCTCACGGCAGTCGATTGCTGCACTCGCCTCGATCATCCGTGTAAAGCCAGCGATGATGTCGCCATCGCCGATTGCTCGCAGTTCCGGCGCTTCGGCGCTGCAATAGGGATTGATCTTGCCGATGCCGCTTTCGAGATAAAGGCCGAGCTCGTCGGCCTTGGCGCGGATCTCCCGCAGCAAACCGCCATCGAGATCCGGGCTCATGTCGAGGACAGTGCTAAAGAAGATGCCCGCCAGACCCAATTCCTTGACATGGTCGAGACTTGCCAGCGGGCCACGCTTCTTCGCTTCGGGCAGCTTCAGCCCGTCGATACCCAATTTCATTTCAAGCTCCTTTACTGTTTCCTGATCGGATCGCTTCCATGGCGATCTTTGGTGTTGGGCGTTCGGTGAAATTAAAGGCAGCCGACGCTACCGGCCGCGCCTCCTGACACGGGGCCTCTCCGCCGAGCTTCAGCCCTTCGGAACGAGGCTTTGTTCGAGGAAATGCTGGCCGATCGATGCGATGCTGGTGATTGCGAGGTACCAGATCGAGGCTACGAACAGCAGTTCGATCACCAGGAAGTTCCGGGCGTAGATCGCCTGTGCCTGGGTCAGCAGATCCTGCATCCCGATAACGGAGACGATGGCGCTCGCCTTTAGCATGCCGATCGCCTGATTGCCGGTTGGCGGTACGATGAGCCGGGCTGCCTGCGGCAGGATAACGGCCCGCAATGTCTGCACCGGCTTCAATCCCAGCGCGGATGCCGCATCCCGCTGGCCGCGATCGACCGCGACCAGGCCACCGCGTATGATCTCCGACATGTTGGCGGCTTCATGCAGCCCGAGTGCGAGAAAGCCAGCCAGGGCCGGCGTCACCAGATCGTTGATCGAAATGGTGAAGCTTCCCATCCCGACCTGCGGGATGAAGAGGGCGATGTTGAACCAGAAGAAGATCTGGACAATGAGCGGGACGCCGCGAAACCACCAGACGAAGCCGGCGGCGATCGCCTTCAGGACCAGGTTCTGACTCGTCGCCATCAGTGCCAGCAGGCATCCGAGCACGATGCCGAACACCATGGCGCCTGCCGTCAGTTCAAGCGTCAACAGCACGCCGCGCAGGATCGAAGGATCCACGAGATAGCGAGGGATCTCCGACCACTGGATACTCTGGCTCTGCCCGACGACGAGCGCGAAGAAGGCCAGCGCTGAAATCGCGATGGCACCGGTTGCGATCTGGCCCCAACGCATCGGTCTTCCGACCGATGGCGCAAGGGTAAGCGAAATTGGTGACGCTTGAAACAGGGCCATCGGCGTCAATCCGCAGGCATGTTGGCGGCATCGTTAACCTTGACGGTCTTCACGGCCAGCGGTCCGAGGCTCCACTTCTTCATGATGGTCTCGTAGGCGCCGGAGTCCACCATCTGCTGCAAGGCGGCAACGACGCTGTCGCGCAGTTGCGGGTTGTCCTTGGCGGTCAGCATGCCGAGATAACCGACGGCAAGGCGGATATCCGGCAGCGCCTGCAGGCCCTTGCCGTTTCCGGTCTGGTGTTCGGTCGTGTAGACGCTGGTGGCGTAGCCATTGACCGTGGCGTCAGCCCTCCCAGTGCGCACGGCCTGCAGCACATCCGGCATTTTCGGGATCGACATGATGTTGACCGGCGTCGCGCACTTGGCCGATGTCGCCTCGACCATCTTCGCCTGGAAGGTACCGACAGGAACGGCGACCTTCTTGCCGCACAAATCGTCCAAGCCGTTGATCCCGAGCGGATTGTCCTTGCCGGTCATGATCGTGGTGGCGTCATACATGTAGTCGATCACGTCGACCTGCTTTTCGAGTTCCGGGTCGTCGTTGATCCCCGAGATCGAGATGTCGAAGCGCTTTGCCAATATGGAGGGCACGATTGCAGCACCCGCGCCGACATCGGTCATCTGCACATCGACACCCAGGATGACGCCGAGTGCGGCAGCGATATCGGCATCGATGCCGATCAGCTTGCCGTCTTCGCCGTGAAAGCTGATCGGCGGCGTCAGGTCGGTCGCGACCTTCAGGACGCCCGATGACTTGACGGAGGGCGGCAGCCCGTCGGCGAGCTTCTGCGTGAGGACGACACCGGGGAGCTTGGCGACATCGGCATCGGCCGTCATCTTCTCGGCGGCACTCTCGGCGGCATGGGCAGAGGCTGCGATCAAGGTGACCATCGCTCCGGCAACTCCGGCCTTCAAGATTTTCTGAATGCGCATCATGCGATCCCCTTCCATTTTTGTATCGGTGAATTCTCGGGATCATCCATGCAATCGACGTGCCACTTGCAGTACTGTATCAATAATCATTTGATATATATACACTTTTTGTCGATGACGATATTTCGGACACAGTTTCGCAGTATTATTCGCATAAAGTTTCGAACATAGAATGCACAATTTTTATGCTTCCTGGCCCTGTCGTATCACTTTTGACCGACTCATCCGCCCACAAGACCAAAAAAACGCCTCCTCAGATGCCAAATCTCATGATTTTCGACACATGGTCGCCTGCTCAGAGGCCGTGACTGCGGCTATCTGATGCTCATTTAATATACGATGCTGGCGAAAATTTATACAAAACATAAATTCGCATTCTCAATTTAATATCTCTTATTATAAACTTTCGAAACTTTATAAATCATAAATATCTATTATTTTTCATATGTTTGCTTCTATCATCAAGCGCGAACTGCAAAACTGGCATGCCGCTTGCAATTCGCTTTTCATGAACAAGCTCGACGCAAAATTCCTCGCCCGACCGCACCTCCGTCTTGTGCCGGAGACAGCGCAGCAGTCCGTGACCCCGCCCCAGAACCAGGGAGGCCCTATGCCAGGCATACCGAATACGGCTGAACGCAAACGGCTCAGCGTTCAGGGCCTCACCCACAGCTATGGTGGCCAGAATGCCATCAGCGACGTGGCCTTCGATATCGAGGCCGGCGAGATCGTTGCCCTGCTCGGGCCGAGCGGCTGCGGCAAGTCGACCGTGCTGCGTGCCATCGCCGGGCTGATACAGCCGAAGACCGGCAGGATTGTGCTCGGGGATCAAGACCTCGCCAATGTATCGGCCCGCTCGCGCGGCGTCGGCATGGTTTTCCAGAACTATGCGTTGTTTCCGCATCTGACGGTCGCAGAAAACATAGCCTATCCGCTCGCCTGCCAGAAGCTTCCCCGCGCCGAGCGCAAGGAGCGCGTCGAGGAGATGCTGTCTCTCGTCAGGCTCAAGGATTATGGAAACCGCCTGCCGCGGGAACTCTCCGGCGGTCAGCAGCAGCGCGTGGCCGTCGCCCGCGCCATCGCCGGACGCCCGTCCCTTCTTCTGCTCGACGAACCCTTTGGCGCGCTCGACCGCGCCCTGCGTTTCGATCTGCAGGTGGAGCTGCTGCACCTGCAGAAGACGCTCGGCATCACGACGCTGATCGTCACGCATGACCAGGAGGAGGCTCAGAGCCTCGCAAATCGCCTGGTGCTGATGAACCAGGGCAATGTCGAGCAGATCGACACGCCGATGGCGGTCTACGATCGCCCGAAGACGCTCTTCGTCAACACCTTCATCGGCCAGGCCAACCTGCTCAGCGGAACGGTGCTGCGGCTCGATGCCGACAGCACCCTGATTGGCCTTGCCAATGACCGGACCCTGCTCCTGCCGCGCCGGCTGAGCTTCACTCTCGGCTCGAAGGTCACGATCACCTTCCGTCCGGAAGAGGCGCGCCTGTCGACGCAGCCGAGCAAGAGCACCTTGCCCGTTCGTATGACGGTTTCCGTGCCGCTCGGCCCCTCTCTCGTCCATGACCTTGTTCTAGAAGACGGCACGGGCCTGCGCGCGTCCGAGGTCAGAGGACCCACCACATTCATTCCCGAACCGGGAACACAGCTATTTGCAGAGATCGACACCGCAAGATGTCACGCCTTTCCGGCCGAACCGGAAATCATGAGTGAAGAAACAGATCAACAGAGGTGAACGTTATGAAGGACTTTCAGATTACCCGTCGCGGGTTCGGTTTGCTGGCGGCCAGTGTCGCCGCATCTGCCATGCTTCCGCTTGCAGTCCGCGCTGCAGGCGGCGGCGCTGTCGCTGCCACTTTTCCAGGGAGCTGGGAGGACGCTTATCGCACCGTCCTGACCCCGATGGTCAAGGATGCAGGTTATGACCTCACGGTTGCTCCGGCACTCGCGCAGGACCAGCTCGCTAAGATCATGGCGAGCCCCGGCAACCCGCCCTATGACACGCTGCTGATGTCGCCGGGCCARATGGCGGTCGCCATCGAGAAGAACCTGATCCAGAAGATCGATTCGAGCAAGCTCRAGAACTGGGGAATGCTCGATCCGTCCTTCCAGGGCGAATACGGCCCAACCGTGACCATCGAAGWCAACGGCATCGCCTACAATCCCGATCTCGTTCCGAAGCCGAAGGGCTATCGTGATCTCTTCGAGAACCCGGCCTATAGTGGCAAGGTCTCGTGGACGGGCTTTGCCTCGAACACCGCAGTGATGGCCTATACCGAAATCGCCAAGATCTTCGGTTCTGGTCCCAACGACATGGATGCCGTCTTCAAGCTGTTCAAGGACCATCCGGAGCATCTGAAGGGCGTCGTCGACAGCACCAATCACCAGATGACGCTGTTCCAGCAGGGCGAAATCGCCGTCTTCATGTGCTCGACCGGCAACGTCGCGCATCTGAAGAGCCTCGGCCTCAACGCCGAGTTTGTTCATCCGGAAACGGGCTCGCCGGCAGCCCCGGTCAACATCCACCTGACTAACGGCTCCGCGAACGTCGATGCGGCCTATGCCTATATCGATGCCGCCATCTCCAAGGCTGCCCAGGATCAGCTCAAGGAACCGCCGACCGAGATGTTCCCGACCAACAAGGATGTGGCGCTGACACCTGGCATCGAAGCCTATGTCACCCGCGACCAGATCAAGACCATGGTCTATCCAGACTGGGTCGCGATCAACAAGAACCGCGACGACTGGATTCGCCAGTTCGACGCCCTCGTTGCCGGTTGAGGTGATGTGATGAAGGCGAGCGGCTTCCCATACGTCCTACCGATGCTGTTGCTTTCCGTGGCGTTCTTCGCAACGCCGCTCGCCGTCCTCGTCGGTTTCAGCTTCGCCGGCTCCGGCGGAGCAACCCTCGAACATTATGCCCGCTTCTTCGGGGACGCGTTCAATTTCCGCGTCCTCGTCAATACCGCAAGGCTCGGCCTTGAAACCGTCATCGGCACGACCTTGCTCGGCGTGCCGATCGCGCTTCTCTACTGGCATGGCGGCCGAAACCTGCGGCAGGTGCTGATTTTCCTGACGCTCATTCCGATGCTGACCAGCAATGTCGTGCGCACCTTCGCCTGGATCGTCATCCTCGGGCGCCAGGGGCCGATCAGCGAAGCGCTGGTTGGGCTCGGCCTCGTGGGCATGCCGACGAGCCTGCTGTTTACCGAACTCGGCCTGGTCATGGCCATGTGCCAGATCGACCTGCCACTGATCATCCTGCCGCTGATCGCGATCCTGTCACGCACGCCCGTCCAACTGACGGAAGCCGCCCAGGTTTCCGGCGCCGGTCCTTGGCGCATCCTTGTCACCGTGCTTCTGCCGCTGATGCTGCCGGGCCTGCTGGCAGGCTGGATCCTCGTCTTTGCCAGCACCAGCAGCTCCTTCGTCACCCAGGCCGTCATCGGCGGTGCGCGCAACGTCTATGTTCCGCAGCTGATCTACCGCGAAGTCGGCACGCTATTCGACTGGCCGCTGGCCTCGGCCATCGCCGTCGTTCTCCTGCTGTCCACCGGTTGCCTGCTGGTCGCCCTTACCATGATGTCCCGTCACAGGAGGTTGGTCGGTTATGCGTGATCGTCGCGAAAATCCCATGCCCGTCATGCTCTACAAGGCATTCGTCTACGGTTGCGGCGGGCTCTGCGTCATCTATCTCGTGGCACCCATCGTGATAGCGCTGACGATGTCGTTTACCTCGGGGCAGACATTGAAATACCCGCCGCAGGGCTTCTCGCTCAGGTGGTACGCGGCGCTGCTCGATCCCGTGCGCTCGGCCACCGAACATATCGCCGCCTGGAACTCGCTGAAGATCGCCGGCCTTGCCGTCCTCGGATCGCTGATCTTTGCGGTTCCGGCAACCATCGGCATGACGCGCATGAAGCGCAGCACCGCCGGCACCATCGAGCCGCTGCTGCTCGCCCCGCTCGTTCTGCCGAGCCTCGTCTACGGCCTTGCCGCCTTGATCGTCGCCAATTTCATCGGCTTCAAGCCGTCGCTCTGRCTGACCGTATCAGGCCATGTGGTCGTCTTCGGACCGTTGATGTACCGAGCCGCCTCCGTCGTCGCCCAAGGACTCAATCCCTCGCTTGCTGAGGCATCGACCACCATGGGCGCGAGCTGGTTCATGACGCTGCGGCGTGTGACCTTGCCGCTGCTGATGCCCGGCATTCTGGCCGGCGCATTCCTCGTCTTCATCCAGTCGCTCGATAATGTGTCGGTATCGCTTTTCCTCGCCGACGCCCGAACGACCGTCTTGCCGCTGCGCATGTTCGCGCTGATCGAGGAATCGCTTGATGTGCGCGTCGCGGCAATCTCGGGAATTCTGATCGCCGTGACGCTGGTGGGACTGCTGGTTGCGCGGCGCGTTCTCGCGCCGCCGCGGCAGGCCTGAACAATCCGTCATTGACCTATGCCTGAACTTGGAAGGAACAAACTCATGAACATGCGCCCGACAAACGCTGGCGCCTATCGGATGGGATCGCTGCTGGCCGATTTCCAGCCGGATTTCGATTTCTCTGCTCCGCTGCCGCTTCCTGTCGAAGAGTTCGAGGACCGCCTTCGCCGAATTCGCCGTCAGGCGGTCGAAGCCGGTCATGACGCGCTGATCGTCCATGCCGGCAGCGTCGGCTGGTTCCACGCTTCGAACGCCTATCTGCGCTATATCTGCGACTGGATGCGCGAAGGCGTGCTGATCATCCCGACCGACGCCGACAAGGCGATGGTGCTTCTGTCCTTCTTCACGCAATCCGTCCTGCTGCCGCCGGGCGGCGAGCCCGTACTCGTCGACGAAATCTGGCAGATCGGCCCGATCGGCCGCGAGTATGCCGACCGCCCCGGGGATTCCGTCGTCAAGACCGCCGAGAAATGCGCAAAGGTTCTCGCCGATCTCGGTCTCGCCAAGGCCCAGATCGGCAGGATCGGCGACCGCACTTCGCTGACCCTCTGGTCTGCGCTCGACGAACTGATGCCGAAGAACAAGTTCGTTGCCGACAACGCCATTCTCGACCGCATGCAGAAGGTCCGCTCGCCGCGCGAGATCGAGATCTTCCGCGCCGCCGCCCAGCTGATCAGCATCGGCACGCAGGCTGCCTATCATGTGGCAAGGCCCGGCGTGACCGACCATGAAATCCTGGCCGCCTTCACCTATGCGCAGATGGCACTCGGCGGCGAGACTGGCGACGGCTACCAGATCGGTATCAACGAATTCGGCACGCATTGCGGCAAGCCCTATGGCCACATCGTCCGCCCGGGCGACCTCATCAACCTCTACATCTCCAACGTCACCTATCGCGGCTATACGGCCCAGACCGCCCGCATGATCGCGATCGGCGACATCACCAGCCATCAGGAGGATGTGCTTGCCGCCTGCACCGAAGGCGTCAAGCGGGCCGAAAGGCTCGTCAAACCCGGCGCATTGATGCGCGACGTCAACAATGCCGCCTTCGAACCGATGATCGAGCGCGGCATGCTCATGTCACCCGAGGCACGCACCATGCCCTATAACTGGTCGCCGATGGAAGACGGCGGAGCACGCCTGATCCCCAATCAGTATGTGAAGGACATCGACTGGGAGGCGCAGGGCCGCAAGCTCATGCATGTCTATCCGGCAACGCACGGACCGCACAATCCGAACCTCGGCCATTCGGTCGGCATGGCCGGCGGCCAGAACAGCTTCAACATCTCCTCGCACAACTACGACAGGATGGAGGAGGGCATGGTCTTCGTCCTCCACACCCAATGGCTGGAACCGCTGTCGGCCGGCTGCAATATCGGCGACATGTATGTCGTGACCAAGGACGGTTTTGAGAACCTCAGCCGCCATACCCCGCTTGAAACCCACCGCGTCGCTGCCGAGGCCTGACATGACCCATCATAAACAACACACGCATTTCGATTTCGCCAAGCTGACCGAGCGCGAGCGTTACAAGATCCTCATCGGCACGGTCATCCCGCGCCCCATCGCGCTGGTCACCACTCTGAGCAAGGAAGGCCTGCCGAATGCCGGCCCGTTCAGCTTCTTCAACGTTCTCACCCACGACCCGGCAATCGTTGCGATCGGCGTCGAGAATTATGGCGACATGCGCTTCAAGGATACAGCCCGCAACATCCGCGAAACCGGCGAATTCACGGTGCACATCTGCGACGACGCGCTCGTCGAGCGGATGGAGGTCTGCGCCATCAAGTTCGGGCCTGAAGTCGATGAACTCTCGGAAGCCGGACTGACAACGGTACCGGGACAGATGGTCAGAAGCCCACGCATCCTCGCAGCCCCCGCAGCGCTGGAATGCCGCCGCCACACGACCCTGCAGGTCGGTCCCGCCCGCGAAATCATCCTTGGCGAAGTGCTCGGCGTCTATGTCAGAAGCGATGTGGTCAATCCGGCGAACCTGCACATCGACCAACAGCGAATGGATGCCGTCGGCAGGATGGGCGGCTACACCTATGCCAGGACGCGCGACCAGTTCGACATCAAGACTCTGACGAAGGAGGAGTGGGCTTTGCGCCAAGAGGTTTCGAATGCGGCCACCGCTTGAGCTTGCCACCAATCCGAGGTTTTCTTCACGGACCTTGTCCGATCCTCACGCCGACATATCGAGCATCAACTCCTTCTTGTCGATCCCGCGAGCATTTGGGGGGGGGGCGACAGCTCATATCGCATCAAGGCGCCGGAGTGTTCTTGGAG
>NZ_JBFUAY010000080.1:0-25456 GCF_056406015.1 Rhizobium sp. P1_E1
GAATTGCACGCCGGCCTCTGCCGCATCGCCGAGATGCGTTTGGCCGTTGGGATCGGAAGCGGAGTTGGGGGCGTGA
The DNA here is from genome assembly GCF_056406015.1 of Rhizobium sp. P1_E1. NCBI lineage: Bacteria > Pseudomonadati > Pseudomonadota > Alphaproteobacteria > Hyphomicrobiales > Rhizobiaceae > Rhizobium > Rhizobium sp. P1_E1. Next base: position 77 of record NZ_JBFUAY010000080.1, read on the forward strand.
TCGCGAACCGTATCAAGGCCAAGATAATCGAGAGCCTTAACAACTTCTCCGACATTGGAATATTTTCCGTCGGTGTAGTCGATATGCGTATCAATTCCAAAGGAACGAATAATATCGTTTATTCTAACGGCTTGAGCCATAAGCTTTTCTCCCGGTTTACGAGGGAAGTGGCAATGGGAATGAATCCCCATTTGTTGGCGCCAATTCGATTTAATACACGAGGAGGGTCGTGCGGCGATGACTCGTTATCCATGATATATTGTTGCGAATGTGGCTCAATTCGGATTGTATTTATTATGCAATCTGCGCTTGCATTTTTTCGTTCGGCCGGATGATCATGCGCGAGTGGGACGGCCCATAGGCAGAGTCTGGCGAAATCCGACATGGTTTTGGAGGATCCGATGACCGTCAATGTTCAATTCCGGTTTCGCAGCGGCTTGCCATTATTGGCGTTCGACAATGTCCGTCTCCGCGGAAGTTGGGACGAGCAAGGTCACCCCTCGAATGATTGGACGTCTGTTCCTATGCAGCGCTCTCGTGACGAGGATGGCTATGATGTCTTTGTCATCAGGGTTCCCTTTCCCGATGACGAGATCGGCACGCATTTTCGATGGGGGATCGAACTGGGTCGACCCGGCGCTTCAAGCCTGTGGGCGATCGCCGGCGAATTGGACGACGAGGCCTCGTCGCGTCGCGAACGCTCGTTCGATCTCCAGCAGGGGATCGGGCCGCAGACCTATTATCTGACATGGATCGGCCGCCTGGGAGCGAACCGGGTTGAAAAGAGCGACGCTGCCGATGGCATCCGCTTTTCGGTCTGGGCGCCGAACGCCCGGGATGTCTTGCTGGTCCTGGCCGATCCGGCCATCGGCTATATCGCCGATGACGGCACCGGAGCGGTCGCAACCATCAAAATGCGAAGAACCATCGACGGATTCTGGATCGCCGAAACCGGCGACGATGATGGCCTTTTAGATTTCGACAGCATGGTCGGCACGCCGTACATGTACCGCGTTACCAAGGATGATGGATTGCTCGCCTACCGCACCGATATCTGGTCCCTCATGCAGATTGGCGCCGGAGACTTCGATCCCGATGGAGCAACCTATCACGGATCGCCGGCGGCATTGGACGGACCGCAAAGCTGTTCGGTCGTCTGCGACCCGAAGCGGGTGGTGCTCCCGTCCGGGCAGGAGCTTGCAGCCGAGGCCTTCTGGGCTGACGAATTCATTGCTGGCCGAAAGCTTCCCGATCGGCTCGAGGATCTGGTGATCTATGAACTGCACGTCGGCGCCCTCGGTTTCGGCAAGGCCGCGCCCGGCACGCTTGATGATGCCATCGCCTTCGTCGAGCATCTCTCGGCGCTCGGCGTCAACGCCGTGGAATTGCTGCCGATCGCGGAATTCGAGACCCGGGCCAACTGGGGCTACGGCACCTCGCATTTCTTTGCCGCCGACCAGGGGGCCGGCGGCACCGACCGGCTGAAGATGTTCGTCAAGGTCTGCCACCAGCGCGGCATCGTTGTCATCCTTGATGTCTGTTACAACCATTTCGATCCGGATGGCGAGCGGGCGCAATGGGCCTATGACTCCAACGATCACACCCGCAATATCTACTATAGGTATGAGGGAAATCCCGGCGACTACGCCGATCCCAGAGGCGGCTATATCGACAACATCTCCACGGGGTGGGCGCCTCGCTTCGATGAGGAAGCCGTCCGCCAGCTTTTCATCTCGAGCGCTGCATTCCTCGTCTCCGTCTGCCATATCGATGGTTTCCGGCTCGATCAGACGAGTTCGATCCATCAATATCCGGTCCTGCATGCCGACGGCCGGCGCGCCGATCGGGCTGCCGCCTTCGGCGCCAAGTTTCTCAAGCAGTGGACCCGCACGATGCGGCTGATCAAGCCACAGCTTTTCCTGACGGCCGAAGACTATTCGGACTGGTCGGCGATGACGGAACCAAGCCTGACCGGCGACGGACTCGGCTTCGATGCCACCTGGTACGGCGATTTTCATCACAACCTCGTCGAATATCACGGCGGCGCACAGGCGCAGCTGTTGAAGAATGCCGGTTTCGGAGACAAGCGGGCTTTGACCATGTCGTCTTTTGCCGGCGCGTTGCAGACGAGCGCGCGATCCAAGGTGGTCTACAACCAGTCGCATGACGATTGCGGCAATCGTGAAGGATCGGCACGAACCGCGGTTATTGCGGTCAATTTCGCGCCTGTTGTCGGCGAGACCCGGGCATGGGCGGACGCGAGATCGAGGTTCGCAGCGGCGATGACGCTGCTGTCACCTGGGACGCCGATGTTTTTCATGGGCGAGGAAATCGGCGCCCAGAAGCCCTATCGCTACAATGATTTCCTCGCGAACCGGGAGAATATTCTCGGCGAAGCGGATGGTGACGGGGCAGGGATGATCAGCTGTTATCGCGATCTGATCGCGCTCAGCATCCACCAGAACGCCATTCGCTCGCGCAATATCGCCATTCCCCTGGTTCACGACGAAAATCGGGTGATCGCGTTTCATCGATGGGACGACGGCGAGGATTTCCTCGTTGTGGGGTCGCTGAACGACGCTCCCTTCGAACAAGGCTACCGGCTGCACAGCGAACGTCTGGGGGATGATCTCTGGGAGGAGATCTTCAATACCGATGCTCACAAATATGGCGGCTGGAACGTCGGCAACGGCGGCGGAAGAATTAGAGCCACAGCAGGAGTGCTCGATGCCGTGCTGCCGGCATCAGGCGTTCTGGTCTTTCGCAGGCTGTGACGCGCAACGCCCGGAACGGTCAGACGAAGCCGAGCGGCAGATTTTCGACTTTCCTGTCATTGCCGTAATCGCGCTCATGCGGCGATCGACGACCGCCGTCGCCGCGAGCGGACAGATCGATGCGGTTTTCGGCGAAGATCCCGTCGGGCCAGGTGCCGGTGTCATGGCAATCGGCATCGAGCTTGGGGGCAAGAATTTTCAGGATCATCAGGGTTCCTCCACGGCGCACCATCAACACTCGGAAAGGCCGTCTGGTTCCGTTTATAAACCCCGAATTATTAATAAATTAACCATAAAGCTTAAGGGCCAAGGTATCGCCGCATCGATCCCGTCATTCTCGCAAGTGACGCTAGTGGACGATTGATGACGAGGACATCGATGCCAGCATCCCTTCGGTCGCGCGGATCAGCCGCGCTGCGCGCGCCATCACCTCGGCTCCGGCCTCCGTCTCGGCAATCGTGGTTGCCATACTGTCCAGCCCGTCCGCAACCTGGATCAGCTTGGGTAGCATGTCGGCTCGTCCGACCGCTTCGGTCGATCTGGCGAGCTTACGCAGCGCCTCCGAATAGCTCGATATCAAAGCGAGTTTCTCGTCTGCAGGAATATTCGAGAACGAGCGTTTCTCGGAAGGCGACAGCGGCAATTTCGGCATGGATGCGACCTGTTGAACTGCGTGTGAACTCGAATAGCCGCTTTTTGTTCCGAGCTGGCCCATTGTCCCGAGAGCCGATCGCTTGCTTTGAAATGGAACTCCGGAGCTTGCTTGCCGTTGAGAGGCATGAACAGAGGAGGTTTCCATGCAGTTGATCGATACGCGAGTCACACAGGCCGGCGACATTTTCACCGTTGAATTTTTAGGCGAGGGAGGAGAATCGATTTCCGTCAAGATTGATAATTCTCACGGCGAGCTCGACGATACGACGGCGGTCGATCACGCCAAGGTCATGATGGTTCAGCTGACCTCTTTTGCCGACCGTGAAGCAGATGGCAGCATCAACCGTTACGATGCCTTGAGCAACGGCAATTTCGACGAGGGCAGCAAGGGTTTGATCGGCCAGCCGAGTGCGCGTTCGGCCGGCGACAGGCAAACGCTGGAGGAGGAGCTCAACGAGGGCCTCGAGGACAGCTTTCCTGCAAGCGACCCGGTCTCGGCAACGGTGTCGTCCATTCCCGCCAACGCGCCACGGCATTGATTTCGCCGCGATCTCAATTCCAAATGCAGGCGAAGGCTGCCCCGGTTTCCGCGGGCAGCCTTCTTCTTACATGACAGATTGATGTCGAAACTGAGAAACAGCTGAAAACATCAGGTGTGTGATTGACATGGGAGCCTTCTAGAGAGGGCACAAGAAGGGGCGCGGGTGACGCGCTGCCGACGTCTCGGAGACGCGCCCATGAAAATCATCCAGATCACCGACACCCATTTCAGCCCCGACAAGCCGCATTTCAACGGCAACTGGGCGCCGCTTCTGACCTGGATCGAAGAGACCGGCGCTGACCTGATCGTCCATACCGGCGATCTCACCGTCGACGGCGCCGACAAAGACGCAGACATCACCTTTTCGATGGATCTGATGCGCCAGCTGTCGATCCCGATGCTGATCGTCCCCGGCAATCACGATGTCGGCCACCTCAAGGGATCGGACCAGCCCGTCAATGCCGAGCGGCTGTCCCGCTGGCGCAGCCTTGCCGGCGACGACCGCTGGCTGGAGGATGCGGCCGGCTGGCGCTTCATCGGATTGAACTCATTGCTTCTCGGTCATGAGGATGACGAGGAGGAGGCTCAGTTCGAATGGCTCCACCGGGCGCTTTCAGACAGGGGAGGCCAGCGCGTGGCGCTGTTCGCGCATAAGCCGCTCTTCGTCGATGCCCCCGACGAAGGCGATACCGGATATTGGAGCGTTCGCCCGGCTCAGCGCCGGCGGCTCTATGATCTGATCGCGGCTCATGACGTGGCGCTATTTGCGAGCGGCCATCTCCACTGGGCCTGGCAGGGGCGCTTTGACAATACCCAGCTGACATGGGGTCCGTCGGCCGCCTTCATCATCGACAAGATGGAGCGCGAGATGCCGGGCGAACGCCTGATCGGCGCAGTCGTCCACAAATTCGATACGAGAGTTGAAAGCACGGTCGTTGCCGTTCCCGGCATGACCGCATATGTGCTCGACGATGTCGTGCACGAGGTCTATCCCCAGGCGGTGAAGCAGCGGGAACCCGTCGAATGAGCGCGCTCTCGCTTCGCGGCATCACCAAGGCTTTCGGCGGCAACCAGATCCTCGATGGCGTCAGCCTGGATGTCGGAGCCGGTGAATTCATCGCGCTGGTCGGCCCTTCCGGCTGCGGCAAGAGCACGCTGCTGCGCGTCCTTGCCGGCCTCGATCATGCCGACCGCGGCGAGATCCTCATCGGCGGGCAGGACATGTCCGGCGTTCCGGCCGCCGACCGCAACATTGCCATGGTCTTTCAGTCCTACGCGCTCTATCCGCATCTGACGGCGTTACAAAACATTGCAGTGCCCTTAGCGATGCGCCGGCTGTCGAGAATGCAGCGGCTGCCCTTCATTGGGTCGTTGATGCCGGGCCAGCGCGCCACCCGTGCGGCGATTGCCCGCGACGTCAGGGATATGGCGACATCACTGAAGATCGAWCACCTGCTCGACCGCAAGCCCGGCCAGATGTCAGGCGGCCAGCGCCAGCGCGTGGCGCTTGCCCGCGCCATGGTGCGCCAGCCGAGCATCTTCCTGATGGACGAGCCGCTCTCCAACCTCGACGCCAATCTGCGTGTCCACGCCCGCGGCGAGATCGTCGACCTGCATCGCCGCGCCGGCGTGCCGACGCTCTATGTCACCCACGACCAGGCGGAAGCGCTGTCGATGGCAGACCGCGTCGCCGTGATGATGGGCGGAAAGTTGCTGCAGATATCAAGCCCTGAGGTCATCTATGACGATCCCGCCCATATCGAGGTCGCCCGCTTCATCGGCCAACCGCGCATCAACCTGCTGCCGGCCTTTGCCGAAGGCGGCGTCATTCTCTGCGGCGGCCTGCGCCTGACTCTTGAAAATGCACCCGACAGAAAGATGCCGGTCACGATCGCCATTCGCCCCGAATTCGTCTTTCTTTCCAAAAACCGGCATGACGGCCTCGCCGCCCGGATCGAACGCGTCGAATTCCTGGGCTCCGAAGTCATCCTCCATTGCCGGCTCGAAGCTATCGGCGAGACTATCGTCGCCAAGGTTCAACCGTCGGAAGCCTCCGGCCTTGTTGCCGGCGATTCGGTCGGGCTGCGGCTTTCGCCCGGCCGTACGCTGATCTTTGCCGAGGACGGCAGCCGGCTGCCCGGCGGCGTTGCTGCTGGTGATGCCTGGCTCGGCGCCGCCGATGCCGGGCTCGCCAACAGCGATGCCGGGCTTGCTTCAAGCGATGCCCCACGGGAGAGGGCGCATGGCTAGCATCGTCTCCATGGCCGTGCCACACGATGCGGCCGTTGCGCATCGGCGCAGTGAGGCCCGCATCGCCTGGATGCTGGTGCTGCCGGCGATGGCCCTGCTGTTCCTCTTCGTGCTTTTGCCGGTCGCAGCCGTCGTCGTGCTCGGCTTCACTGATTTCGAACTCGGCTACGGCAAGTTCCGTTTCGTCGGCTTCGAGAATTACGCACACCTGATCACTGACCGGACGTTTCGCAAGTCGCTCTGGAATACGACGGTCTATACCGCGATCGTCGCACCTATCTCGATCCTTCTCGGTCTCGGCATTGCCATGCTGATCGAGAGCGAGACCAAGGCGCGCAGCTTCTTCCGCACCGCTTATTTCCTGCCGGTCGCCTCCTTGATCGTCGCCATGGCGACCGTCTGGCAATATATGTTCCACCCCACAATCGGCCCGGTCAACGCACTGCTGGCCCTTGTCGGGCTTCCCGGCCCGAACTGGCTGGGCAGTTCCGGCACGGTGCTTTACAGCCTCTCGATCATCGGCGTCTGGCAATCGGCCGGCTTCAACATGGTGCTGTTCCTTGCCGGACTGACGGCGATCCCGCGCGAGCTATACGCGGCCGCCGAAGTGGATGGGGCCAGATCCTCCCTCGACCGCTTCTTGCTGGTGACCTGGCCGATGCTCGGGCCGACGACGCTTTTCGTCATCACCATCAGTATCACCAATTCAGTCAAGGTCTTCGAAACGGTGAAGACGCTGACCGACGGCGGCCCGAACAAGGCGTCGGAAGTGCTGCTCTTCACGATCTACCAGGAAGGCTTCGTCTATCTGCGCGTCGGTTATGCCTCGGCGATGACGGTGGTGTTTCTGTTGATCCTGGTGGTGCTAATGTTCCTGCAGTACCGCGTTCTCGATCGCCGGGTGCATTACACATGATAACGAGCGCTCTTTCCCTCGGCAGAATCATCCGGCTGACACTGCTTTCCCTCGGCGCAATGATCTTCCTGTCGCCCTACGTCTTCATGATCTCGACGGCAGGCAAGGCCCAAAGCGACATCTTCACCTCGTCGCTGTCGCTGATCCCGGCGCACCTGACCTATGTCGAGAATTTCACCAAGGCCTTGAGCCGGGTGCCGATGGCGCAGCTCTTGTGGAACGGTGTCGTCGTCTGCGGGCTGATCTTCTTCTTCCAGGTGCTGGTGGCGATCCCTTGCGCCTACGCCATGGCGAAGCTGCGCTTCGGCGCTGCCCGCGCCATGATGGTGCTTGTCATGCTCGGTCTGCTGGTGCCGATTCATGCGACCGCGCTGCCACTTTATGTCGCCTTCGACCGCGCCGCGCTGCTCAACAGCTATGCCGCCCTTGTCGCGCCCTTCACCATTTCGGTCTTCGCGATCTTCATGTTCCTGCAGTTCTTCCGCGCCATGCCTGATGACCTCATCCATGCCGCGCGTCTCGATGGCATGTCGGAACTCGGCATTGTCGCCCGCATCATCGTGCCGAATGCCTGGCCGGCGGTCACCGCCTTCGCCATCTTTTCGGTCGTCGCCCATTGGAACGATCTCTACTGGCCGCTGATCGTCATCAGCAAGCAGGACTACGCCACCCCGCCGCTGGGCCTGATGTATTTCCGCGCCGCCGAGGCCGGCGACGACTACGGCGCGCTGATGGCGGCGACCCTCATCATTACCCTTCCCCTCGTCATCGCCTTCCTGCTTGCGCAGAAGCGCTTCGTCGAGGGCATCACCATGACCGGTCTCAAAGGCTGACCGGTTTCAACCCAGGAGAACGAGCGATGAAACATATCACCCAGCTTCTCGCCGCAGCGGCCGTCTCGATGGCAATCGCGCTTCCCGCGCATGCCGAGACGACGCTGACGGTTCATTACCCGATGCCGGGCTTCTTCAAGGACGTGATGGACACGATCTCGAAGAAATTCATGGAAGAAAATCCCGATATCAAGATCCAGTTCGCCAGCCCGTCGGCCACCTATGAAGAAGGCATCCAGACGATCCTTCGCCAGGTCGGCACCAGCGAAATGCCCGATATCACCTTCATCGGACTCAACCGCCTGCGCATGCTCGACGAACGCGACGTCGCCGTCGACCTCGGCCCGCTCGTCCAGAAGGACGGCAACATGGCCGAACAGGGCTTCTCCGACACGATCCTCAAGCTCGCCCAGGTCAAGGGCAAGCAGGTGGGCCTGGCTTTCGCGACCTCCAACCCGATCATGTATTACAACGCCGATCTCGTGAAGGCGGCCGGTGGCGACCCTGAAAACCCGCCGAAAACCTGGGATGAGGTCATCGCGCTCGGCGGCAAGATCAAGGCGCTCGGCAATGGTGTCGATGGCATCGATTTCCGCTGGCAGGGCGATGACTGGATGTTTTCGGCACTGCTCTTCGGCGCCGGCGGCAAGATGCTGAGCGAGGACGAAAGCAAGGTCGCCTTCAACGGTCCGGAAGGCCAGAAGGCCGTCGAGGTCCTGCATCGCCTGGTTACCGAAGGCGGCATGCCTGTGTTCACCAAGGCCGCCGGCGAACAGGCTTTTGCAGCCGGCAAGGTCGGTTTCGAGTTCCAGACAACCGGCGCGCTGCGCAACACGATCAAGAATGTCGGCAACAAGTTCGATCTGCGCACGGCAAAGATCCCTTTGATCGATCCGGTGAACGGACATCTGCCGACCGGCGGCAACGCCGTCGTCATCCTGACGCATGACGCCGCCAAGCAGGATGCTGCCTGGAAGTTTGCCAAATTCGCTGCCGGTCCTTACGGCGCCTCCGTCGTCGTCCCCGGCACCGGCTATGTCCCGAACAACGAGCTCGCCGCGAAATCGGCCGATTATCTCGGCGACTTCTACAAGCAAAACCCGCTGTTCCAGGCAGGCCTCAGCCAGATGCCGGTGATGATCCCGTGGTATGCCTTCCCCGGCTCGAACGGCGTCAAGGTCACGCAGACAATCGTCGACAACCTCTCGCGCATCGTCGACCAGTCGGCCGAACCGAAGGAAGCACTCGACGACGCAGCTGCTGACGTCGAGGACATGCTGCCGCGCAGCTGATCGCCTTCCTTACTGGGAATAGGGCAGGGCCGCCACGCCGCGCGTGTGGCGGCCTTCCCGTTTCCGAAGCTTCAGATGGCGCGCACCGTGCCGCCGCGGCGCAGCGTATAGGCGACGTCGAGATGGCGGGCGGGCGCGGCATTCTCCGCCATGTCGAGAAGCAGCGAGGCGGCCGTCGCGCCCATGCTGGCATCCGGCATTTCGATGGTCGTCAGCGGCGGGTCGATCAGCCGGCCGATGGCGATGCCGTCGAAGCCGGCGACTGAAACATCTCCGGGCACCGACAGCCCCTCGCGCTTCAGCGCACCGATGACGCCGAGCGCCAGCAGATCATTGGAGGCGATGATCGCCGTCGGCGCAAGTAAGCTCATTGTGACGCCAAGATCGAGCTGGTCATAGCCGCTGACAAAGGGGATCTGCACCGCATCGAGGGGTGTCAGCCCGTTCTCGGCCATGGCGTCGAGATAACCACGGTAGCGAAGATGGGCGCGGTCGGAGGTGGCGAAATTGCCGGAGAGAAAGAGAATGCGGCGATGGCCCATGCCGATCAGGAAGCTTGCGATCTCGCGGCCCGCGCCGCGGTTGTCGGCGGTAACAGCCGCCGGAAACTGCGCCGTCGGCAGGTTGTTGAGCAGCACGGTCGGCGGGAGCTTCGCAAGCAGCGCCTTGCTGGTCGATGGATCGCAGACAGTGAGGATCAGCCCGGTCGGCCGGTCGTTCAAGAGTGCGGCGACGGCATCGGCCTCGCGCGCCGGATCGTAATTCGACTGGGCGATCAATACGCCGTGGCCGGCCACCAGCATGCGATTCTGGATGCTTGACAGCGACGAGGCAAAGACCGGATTGGTGATGCTCGGGATCAGCACGCCGACCACCGGCCTGCGCCCGAGCCGGCCGGCGGAGTGATAACCGAGTTCTGCGGCCGCGCGGCGCACCTTGCGCACCATCAAATCGCTGGCGGGTCCGTTGCGGTTGAGGACACGGCTTGCGGTCGCCAGCGAGCAGCCTGCCCGGAATGCGACCTGCTCCAATGTCGCCATCGAAAGCGCCTCCTGGTGACAGCATCGAGGCGCAATCCTTTAGGCGGGTTCGATGACAATGATCTGACACCCAGAGCATGATGCCGAAAAGTGTGAGCGGTTTTCGGACGACATCATGCTTAACTCTTTAATTGAGAACAGGATTCAGATTTAGGCCGACCGGGCCTAAAATCATCCTGTTCTAGGCAGAATTATCTGCTTCTTATTTATTCACACACATGGAAGTTGCTGGGGAATGCAACCTGTGGAATAGTCAAGTTGACGCCATCTACCCACTTCATTCTCATCACCTGGACAAGAATGTCTTACAAAAAAATGGAATGCTCCACGGCGTGGTGGTTTTTTGCGACGGTCTCCCTTGTCGCAAACTTCGCGTTGCCAGCCTATGCGGACACCCCGTCCGTGCCTTGGCCGCAAACGCAAAGCGACATCCAAGCCGAGTCCGACGTGCATTTTGGCACGCTCGCCAACGGTATGCGGTTTGCGATCATGCGCAATGTCACGCCGCCCGGACAGGCAGCTATCCGCTTTCGCATTGGCTCCGGTTCGCTCGAYGAAAACGACAACCAGCAGGGCCTGGCGCATGTTCTCGAGCACATGGCCTTCAAGGGTTCGACACATGTCGCCGAAGGGGAGATGRTCCGTATCYTGMAGCGCAAGGGCTTGGCCTTTGGGCCGGACAYCAACGCCYMTACCTCTTATGACGAGACCGTCTATRCGCTCGATYTGCCCGAGGTCGATGCWGACACAATTTCGACGGGCCTGATGCTGATGCGCGACACGGCGAGCGAGCTGACCCTCGATGCCAGCGCCTTTGATCGCGAACGCGGCGTCATCCTGTCGGARGAGCGGYTGCGCGACACGCCGCAGTATCGCGCGTCACTCGGAATCATGAATTCGCTGCTCGYCGGCCAGCGCGCGACCATGCGCGCCCCGATCGGTAAAGCCGACATCATCAGCAATGCGCCCGTGGACCTCGTCCGTGATTATTACCGGGCCAATTACCGACCCGATCGGGCAACGCTGATRGTGGTGGGCGATATCGACCCCGCCGCCATGGAAGTCGAAATCCGSCAGCGCTTCGGCGACTGGAAGGCCGTGGGTCCGGCGCCGACAAAAGCGGATCTTGGCGCGCTKGWGACGAAASGCGAAAGCGCCGAGGTCATCGTCGTTCCCGGCGGCATGACCAGCATACAGATCGCCTGGACGCGTCCCYATGACGCCGCGCCTGACACCTTCGCCAAGCGCCGCGCTGGGCTTATTGAGGATCTCGGTTTCCTGGTGCTCAAACGTCGGGTGAGCGCCATCGCCAGCAAGGCGRATGCCCCTTTCATCAGTGCGGATGTCGGCTCCCAGGATCTCCTCSATTCCGCCCATGTCGTCCTGATCGCGGCGAAYTCSGAGCCGGACAAATGGCAGGCGGCGCTCRCGGCCATTGACCAGGAACAGCGCCGGATCCAGGAGTTCGGCGTTGCGCAGGCRGAGATCGATCGCGAAATYCGCGAATATCGCTCSGCCCTGCAAGCTGCTGCGGCCGGAGCCGCGACGCGGATGACSACCGACATTGCTTCCATGCTGGCTCGCAGCGTCGATGACGATCAAGTCTTCACCTCACCCGCCGAAGACCTCTCGATGTTCGAGACGATGACGAACGGCGTCACGGCGGATGAGGTCAATCGGGCCTTGCAGCTTGCTTTCTCCGGCAACGGTCCGCAGGTCGTGCTGCAGGCGGACCAACCACCTGAGGGCGGAGCCGACACGGTTCGGCAGGTCTATGACGCTTCAAAGGCCATTGCCGTCTCGGCACCATCCGGTACAACTGACGTTGCCTGGCCCTACACCCATTTCGGCGAACCGGGCGCTGTGGTCGAACGTCGTGCGGTTGAAGATCTCGGCGTGACCATGGTGCGCTTTTCCAACGGCGTACGGCTTACAGTCAAGCCAACCAAGCTGCGTGCCAACGAAGTGCTGGTGCGCGAAGATATCGGCCGCGGTCGGTTGGACCTGCCGCACGACCGCTCCGCCGCGATCTGGGCATCTCCGGCTGTCGTGCTGTCTGGCGTAAAGGCCATGGATTACCAGGATATACAGAAAGCGCTGACGGCCAACATTGTCGGCGTCGACTTCTCGGTCGGCGACAGTTCCTTCAGGTTCGACGGTCGTACACGGACTGAAGATCTTGCGACGCAGCTGCAGCTGATGAGCGCATACACCTCCGATCCCGCCTATCGCCCCGAGGCGTTCAAGCGTGTGCAGCAGGCCTTTTTGAGCGGCCTCGATCAGTATGACGCGTCGCCCGGCGGCGTTTTCAGCCGCGATTTCGCAGGTCTCGTGCATTCCGGCGACCCGCGCTGGACCTTCCCCGACCGCGCGCAGTTGTCCGCCGCCAAGCCAGACGAATTCGAGACACTGTTCCGGCCTATGGTTTCCAATGGCCCGATCGACATCACCATCGTCGGCGACGCAACAGTGGACGACGCAATCCGCCTGACGGCTGAAACCTTTGGCGCATTGCCGCCGCGCCCGGAGGCGGTGTCGAGCAACGATCGCGACGACGTGCGTTTTCCGGCGACGACCGAGAAGCCCGTTTTGCAGACCCATAGCGGTAGGGCAGATAATGCCGCCGCCGCCGTAGGGGCTTCCATCGGCGATTTGCTCTCCGATCTGCCGCGGTCCTTCACCGCCAATATTGCCACCCAGATTGTCCAAAACAGGCTGATCGACCAGTTTCGCATTGCAGAAGGCTCAAGCTATGCCGTGCAGGGCGACGTTGACCTGTCAAGGGAAATCCCGGGCTACGGCTACGCATATTTCTATGTCGAGACAGGCCCGGAAAAGGTCGCGCGCTTTTACGCCCTTGTCGACGAGACCGCCAATGATCTGCGGTCGCATGACGTCTCCGAAGACGAGCTCGCGCGCGCCCGGGAACCCATCATCGAGACATTGAAGCATCAGCAGCAGAGCAACGAATATTGGATCGCATATCTGCACCACGCCCAGACGGATTCGCGCCGCTTAGACCGGATACGCGATAGTCTCAGCGGCTACGGCAAGGTGACCGCTGGGGATATCCGCGCGTTTGCCGCGGCCTATTTCAGCCCGGACAAATTCTGGAAATTCGAAGTGCTGCCGGCGGTGGTACGATAGGGTGAGCACCGCTCACGAACGGCGTTTGACCACGCGCATGTTCATTTCCAAGCGAAGAGCGAAGCCCTGCGTTTCGTAGAGGGAAATGGCCGAGGTATTCGCCGCATAGGCATGCAGATAGGCCGTGTCGCCGGTGGACGCGATTTCGCCGGCGACGAAACGGAAGAGCAGGGTGCCGAGGCCGCGCCCCTGGAAATCGGGATGGGTGCAAAGTCCGCTAAGCTCGGTAAAGCCAGTCTGCCGCATCCGCTGCCCGGCCATCGCCACCAGGCGGCCCTAGCTTCTGATCCCCCAGAAGCTGCCGAGGCTCTGGGCTCGCAGGGTGAACGGCCCGGGTTTGGTCAGTGTCGCCAGCGCCAGCATGTCGGCGGCATCGGTCTCCGTCAGGGGCTCGATGCGGGGATCTGAAATCCTCTCATGGGGCCGCTCGGCCACCATCTGGACCACCGATGCCTCTGTGACGATAGCCAGGCTCGGTGGAATGGCGATCGGCCCGGCTTCGACGAGGATCATGCTCTCCTCCGGCGCCGGCAGTTCCTCCAGGGCGTCGAGGCTTTCCGGCGCATCGTCGGCGGACGCCGCGAAGGGGACGATTGACGGCGGGTATCGCCGTGCCTTCTCATTGCCTTCGGCAAGGTCGGCATGCGCGGTCTCCAGTGCGCTCCAGATCGGCCGGTCGAGAATATGTTTCATCATCCTTCCTCCTTGACAGGGCTGCGGCGCGCAAGCGGCGCCACCGCAAGCCCGTCCTCGATGGCGGCCAGCTGTTCGAGGATCGGTCCGTCGAGATCGCCGCAGAGATCCGCAACGGCGGCGGCGATGCGCGGCCAGATCACCTTCTTTGAATGATCGACGAGCTCCTGTCCCTTGTCGGTCAGCGAGACCAGCCTGCGACGCTGATCGTCCGGCGCCGGCTGCATGTCGACGTAACCGAGCTCGAGAAGCTGGCCGGTCGTCCGCGTTGCGCCGGGCTGGGTGATGCCCACCGCCTGCGCAAGCTCTCCGACCGTCAGCGCTCCGGCCCGGTCGATCGCTGCAAGGAACGGATACTGGCCCGCCTGGATGCTGAGACCGGCCTCGTCGATGACCTGCTGCGTATCCGCCTGCAGCCTTTCTCCGATGCGCCGCAGCCGGCTGCCCATGCACAGAAATCCCAGCGTCCGGACCACATCCTCGACCATACCGACTCCCTATTTGTATCGGATGTTATATAACATGTTATAGATTGAATGGCAATTCTCCTTCGAAAGTGGTCGGCAGACGAGGCCAGGGCAGGGCGGCACGAGCAAGAGCCTCAATCAGCCCCGCCGTTTCCTGGCCATCAGAAACACCGCCAGTACGCAGCTGAGCAGGCCAAGGGACAGTGGCAGACCCTGATGTCCGATCAGTTGCATCGCCAGTCCTGTCGCGGGCGAGCCGACGATGCCGCCGATGCCCCATACCAAGGCGAAGGCCGCGTTACCGGCGATCAGGGCTTGACCGGTGAAACGCTCGCCAAGCTGGATCAGCGACAGGGTGTAGATCCCGAACGAGACCCCGCCCCAGACGAAAACCAGCGGCCAGATAAGCCACGTGGTGAAGACCGACGGCAGCAGCAGGCAGCCGGCCAAGCAAGCCAGGACGCAAAATAACATCATCCGCGTCGAGCCGAACCGTTCGGCGACCCGCCCGAGCAAAATCTGCAGCGCGGCATTGCCTGCGATGAAACAGGTGATGAGCGACGCGATGCGTCCCTCGGCGCTGCCGAGTGCTGCGCCATAGACCGCAAACAGGGAAAGCAGAATCTGCTCGAAGGCGGCGGCCGTGAAAACCGCAAACAGCAGCAGCGGCGCCAGTACGAAGATGCCTCCGACCGAGGTTGCCTCGCCTTCGTTAGGCATCTCGGGCAGGCGAGCGGCGACGGCAAGCACGATCAGGCCGCAAAGAAGAAAGGCCGTAATGCCGATCATGAAGGGCGGCCATCCCTCGGTGCCAGTGAGGCCGAGGGAGAGCGGGCCGATGGCGAAGCCACCCGAAACGATCGATGAATAGAGGCCCATGATCCGGCCCCGGCGTGGCGCCGGCGTGATCGAGATCAGCCAGGTTTCGCTGATCACGTAAAGCGGATTGGCGAAGAAGCCGAGCAGGAAGCGCAGCGGCATCCAGGCCCAGATGTCCTGCATCCAGGCAATCGTAATCAGGGTGAGGGCAGCCAGGATCGAACACAGGATCGCCAGCCGCGCCCCGCCCAGGCACTGCGACAGCGCCGGAATGAAGGGCGCGGATAGGATAAAACCCAACGGCGTCATTGCCGCCGACAGGCCGATCAGGCCCGATGTCGTTCCCTGCCGCTCCAGGATGAAGCTGAGCAGCGGATAGGTCAGCCCCTGTGCCACGGCGAATACCGTGACGGTAGCGATGATGCCCGCCATGGCGGCCCATGGGATCCGATCCGTGCGCGCTGATGTGATGCTTTCAGCAGTCATGCAGATGTCCTCGTCAGACCGTATGGTTTGAAGGGCCGAGAAAGCCTCAACGTCAAAGAGGATGAATTCTGCAGGAGGCCGGGAGTGCCGTACTTAAGCTTTCCCAAAAAGTTCTCAAAAACGTCCAAAGGGACTAAACAGGTCAGCATCGCATTTTGCCCCGACCGCAAGCCCTCACCACCGCAATTTCAGCCGGACATCATCAGGACTACAGGAAATGACCGCCTCACTTTCCTTTCTCGGCCTTCCCGATCGCCTCCCCGATGGGCGTTTGCCCCGCGTGGTGATCTTCGCAGCCGCTCACGGCAGCACCTATCCCGGCAAGGACAGTAGCGGCTACGCCCTGGCCGCTGATGCCATCCGCGTTGCGAGCCAGGAAGATGCCGGGCTCGTCGAACACTGGGATTTCGATCTCGGCGGCCCGCTGTTTGGTGGCAGGCCGGTCTCCTGCATCGACGCCGGCGACATCCCAACCACCCTGCATGACAATGCCGGCAACCGAGCCCGGATCGAAGCGAAGACGCGTAATGTCCTGTCAATGCCCGCCGTGCCGATCCTAGTCGGCGGCGATTGTTCCGTGACCATTCCCTTCCTCGCCGGCTTTGCGGATCACGGGCGGGTCTGGGTCCTGCAGATCGACGCCCATATCGACTGGCGCGACGAGGTGTATGGCGAGCGCCACGGCTATTCGAGCCCGATGCGTCGGGCGAGCGAGATGCCGCATGTCGTCGGCATGGTCCAGGTCGGCCTCCGCAGCGTCGGCAGCGCACGCCTCGCCGACATCGAAGCGGCGCGGGCCTACGGCAGCCGCTTCGTAACTGCCCGAGAGATTCATGCCGAGGGGGCCGAAGCCGCTCTCCGGCATATTCCGAAAGGAGCGCGGGTCGTCGTCACCTTGGACTGCGACAGCCTCGATCCCAGCATCATGCCGGGTGTGGCGGCGCGTACGCCCGGCGGCCTCACCTACACTGAGGTGATCGACCTGTTCGCGGGCCTCGGCAGGCGGGCCAGAATCGCAGGATTCGACATTGTCGAGCTCTATCCTCCTGCCGACATTGACGGCCTGTCGGCCCTGACCGCCGCGCGCCTCCTTGTCAATGCGGTCGGCGCCATCGTTCGGCAAGATTGAGACACTGCTTCCTCTGCGAGCGAACAAGCAGTGCATGGTGCTGTGCGTTTTCGCTTCTAGGCGACCTCGCCCAGACGAGGCTCCGTCCCGGCCAGTAGCCGCCGAATGTTGGCGCGATGGCGGGCGATCACGTAAATTCCGCCTGCGATCACCAGCAGCCGATAGGGCAGCGGTTGTTCCAAGCCGCAGATGAGAGCGATGGCCGTCAACGCCGCCAGCATCGAACTCAGGGAAACAATTCGGAAGGCCGCTAGCGCAACGCCAAAAACCATCGCAGCACCTAAACCTACGGGCCATGACATCGCCAGCAACACGCCGAGCCCCGTGGCAACCGACTTGCCTCCCGTAAAGTTGAGCCAGACCGAACGGCCATGCCCTAACAACACGGCAAGTCCCGCCAGGCAAACAGCCCAAGGCTCTAAGATTTGCGGATCAAACGCTGTCGGTGGCGTGCCCGATGAGACTGTCGAGAACCAAGGGTAAAACCAGCGGGCAAAGACGACTGCTCCCACACCTTTCAGGACATCGACCAGAAGCACCACCAATGCAGGCCATTTGCCGAGCGTTCGCAATACGTTCGTTGCTCCGGTGGATTTGGAGCCACGCTCCCGGATATCGATGCCCTTGAGCAGTTTGCCCGCTAGATAGCCCGAGGGTGTGGAGCCGAGGAGATAAGCGATCGCAAATCCAACCGCACCCGCTATCCAGAAAACCATGGGAGTCACCTCGACGCTCTATTTTCAGGCCGTCATCATTTGGTCGTCACCGCCATCAGCCATTGGAACATGATTTACACTGCTCGCGTCCTCGATGCCACGCGGCCTAAGCGGACGAACAGTTCCATCCAAGCTTTAAAGACTCTAGGATGCGCCTCATGCAGGGATCGCGTTATGCCTTTGGACCATTCGTGCTTGATCCGACTGCGGGGACGCTCCTTCGGAACGATGATCCCGTTGCCGTTGGCCACCGCGGGGTAAAGCTGCTTGCCGCACTCGTCGGGCGGCCCGGCGAAATCTTGGGGAAGGCGGAGTTGATGGATGCGGCGTGGCCGGGCAGGGCGGTCGAGGAAGGCAACCTCACCGTTCAGATCGCGCAGCTGCGCAAGTTGCTCGGTCCGACCGGTGACGGCGGCGAATGGATCTCCACGGTGCCGCGCGTCGGCTACCGCTTCATAGGCGCCATCAATCAACTTGGCGGCGTGAAGCGAAAAGCTTTGCCGCTGCCTGACAAACCGTCGATAGCAGTGCTGCCCTTCGTGAATATCAGCAACGATCCCGAACAGGAATCCTTCGCGGACGGGCTGACCGAAGACCTGATCACCGACCTGTCCAGGATACCGGGCCTGTTCGTCATCGCCCGCAACTCAGCCTTCGCCTATAAGGGAAAGGCGAGGGACGTAGGCGAGATCGCCGAGGAGCTCGGCGTGCGCTACCTGCTGGAGGGAAGCGCAAGACGCGTAGCAGGGCACGTGCGCGTCAACGCCCAACTGGTCGATGCGGCAAGTGGCGATCATCTATGGGCGGAACGCTTCGATCGCAGCCTCGAAGATATCTTTGCCGTTCAGGACGAGGTGACTGGCAAGATCGTCGAAGCGCTGCTCGGGCGGCTGCGCGCACCGCCATCGCGCAATCGGCCCACAAATCTCGAGGCTTACGATCTCTGCGTGCGGGCGCGCAGGCTTATGGATGATACGCCGCAGGCGGCGCGGGAAGCGCATCTGATGCTGACGCGCGCGATTTCCCTCGATCCCAACTATGCCGAGGCCTATCGCTGGCTTGCCATGAACCACTGGATGGGAGAGGTGCATTCCGGCGGACCAACGCACCCCACCCGTAGCCTTGCATTGGAGCTGGCGCGCAAAGCGGTAATGATCGATCCCAATGATGCCGGCTGCCGCTGGATCCTGGCATACTTGCTTGCCTATGAGCGCAGCTTTGCCGAGGCGGATGCGGAATTCGCGAAGGCCATCGAGCTTGACCCGAACGAGGCCGACACCTTTGCGGCACTATCCGACATTGCGGTCTTGGCCGGGCGGGTCGGAGAGGGCCTTGAGCATATCGCCAAGGCCTTCCGGCTGAACCCATTTCCGGCAAGCTGGTATTATCTGGCGCTCGGCCAGGCGCAATATGCCGCCGGCCAGTACGAAGCCGCCGTCGAGACGCTGCGCAGGGACGAGACCTATCGGACAAGCTCACGCCGTTTCCTGGCGGCAAGTCTTGCCCAACTGGGCCGGCTCGACGAGGCTCGCGCCGAGGCCGAACTGTTCCTCGTCGCCAACCCGCATTTTTCAACCCGCCACTGGGCGGCGACGGAACCCTTCCGCGACGCTCGGACGCTTGAGCATTTCGTTGACGGCTACCGCAAGGCGGGTCTTCCGGGGTGACGCCGGCGTGCCTCGAAGACGGCTCGATCTAGACGGTGCCGGGCCGCGCAGTTGATTGGCTCGCGGAAGACAAAAAGTCCTCTTCGGCGGTGGGCAGTTTTCCGTTCGGGGTCAGGTCGTCGACAGCTTTGGGAAGATCGCGCTTCAGTCGCCCAAGAATCTCTTGATGCGAAAGGCCGGTATTGGCAGCGATCTCGTTGAGAACGTCCGGACCCAGTGCTTCCGCGAGCTGGCCGTCATCGATGTCGGCATTCGGACCGGGCTGTATCCACGACTCCACCTTGTCACCCTGACCATTCTGCTGAAACGTCTTCAGCAGGTCGCCGAGACCACCGCTGACGATACCGCCTGATGTCAGCCCACCGAGAAGGCCGCCGAGACCACCCGAGCCGCCCAGTCCGCCAAGAAGGCCCCCAAGTCCGCCGGGCTGCTGGTTTCCTGCGCCCGCCTGCTGAGGGTTCTGGATGCCCCGCAGGAGCTCCCCGATCTTGTCTCTGTTTTGGTAGCCGGCAACGGCAAGGACGGCGAGAAGCGCCTTCAATTGACCGCTCATCATGATGAATCCTCCTATGGTGCTCCTGTAGCGCGGCGCGCCGCAAGGACGCAATGTCCTGAGTGCTCAAAGGTTCCGCGCCGGTTTGGAAACAAGGCCGCGCCGTCCGCATTCGTTTGCGGCCTCGAAGGCCCGGCAGTCCACCGCATTGCTCACGCAGCGGTCAGATTTCCGGGCAACCTCGCCTGTTTGCAAAGGTCATTCGTTCCGGTCCACGGCGCGTCATCCCTTGCACAACGATAGTGCGGGAAGACATGCGTACGATCTGTGCCCTGCGAATCCCTTCGCTGCGTGCGATGTCGAGAGCGTCGTCAGGATCGCAGCCCCGTGGTCCGCGCCGGTCATATCGGTCATATCGATCAGGGTCACGATCACGTTCGTAAACGCCGAGGCCACCGGGGCCGACACGCAACTCCAAATCTTGCGCCGCCGCGATCGTCGGCGAGATCGTCAACCCGGTTAAGGCCGCCGAGCCGATGAGTATGAACTGAAGTGATTTCCGCATGAGTACCTCCCATGGCCATGCCATCGCAAGGACAACATCGACATGCGAGTTTTGTTCCTCAAGATAAGTGAAAGGGGCGCGGGCACGCCGCGCCGTCCCAGATCATTCGCTTCAAACAGCCATATTCGACGCTGCCGACATCACTTCCCGAGGGGCGGGACCGCCGAACATATGGCGACCATCCTCCTCCACTTCCGTGAAACACCAGCGCACGATTCCATCCCGATCGAGCAGGAATTCGCCGACAAGTTGGCCGTGGCCGGTGGCGATCATCTGCTTGTCGTCCTCGGTGAATTCATAGCCGTCCGCCTTGTCGAGGTAGTCCACCGCCGCCATCAGGTCCATGGGCGCTGGAAGCTCGTCCGGCATGTCGATGCGCATCGACGTCACCGCACTCATGCTGATTTTGTGCGGCCAGTCATTCTCGTCTTCGGTAAACTGAAGGTTCGGCAGGCCGAAGGCCTTGTGCGATACCCGTTCCGGATCCGAGGCCGCCAGCAGATTGGGAAGCGGATGGTAGCGGAAATAGAGGCGAGCGCGGTCGATCGGCGTGTTGACAACGGTCAGGCTGTCGATGCCTTTCTCCTGCAAGGCATCGGTGAGTTCGGCCATGGCGGCAATCTGCCGGCGACAGAACGGGCAATGCAGTCCGCGGAACAAGCCGACGAGCACCGGTTTCTGGCCGCGAAAATCGTCGATGGCGACCTTGCCCTGGCGGGTGATTGCGTCCAGCACCACGTTCGGCGCGCGATCTCCCGGCTTTAGCGGTCTTCCGGCGTGGTTCTCATGCATGTTTCGTTCCTCCCTTTATATTGTTGAATCGATTTGCCTAATCGATCTCCGGCGATCACTGAAACGAGGGCAAGTCAGTCGAGAAACGGCAGGACGACGAGCGTGCCAGGATCGAGGTTGTGGCGGATGCACACATCCTGTGCCAGGGTGAAATACCGTTCCGCCTCGTCCATGTCGTCATGCTCAAGGCTGAGTGTCGCCAAGCCATCATAGCACGGAAAGAGCAGTTGCGGTTCATCAATTTCCTTCGCAACCTCAAGGGCTTCCTCGTAATACTTACGAGCTAGCTTCGGCTGCCCGTGGCACTGATGAATTTGGCCCAGCACGATCAGCGGTACGGAGAGATGGTCGCGCTGATCGAGTGCCCGGTCGATTTCGACGGCCTTTTCCGCAGCCGGTACACCCTCGGCAGCGCAGCGATCGGTGAAGGTGCAGCAGGCAACTGCGAGGTTGGCGAGAAGCCGCGCCTGGAAGCCGAGATCGCCGATACGGGTCGCAAGCTCCAGTCCGCGCCGGCAGATCTTGATGGCGTTGGCCGGATCGACAATCGTGTAGAGAACGCCGAGATTGGAATAGGCGCGACAGGCAGCACTTTGCAGATCGGCCTTTTCGGCGACCGAGAGGCTGCGCTCCACTTCCTGCACGGCCTCGCGGCGACGTCCGAGCCGCGCAAAGGCCGCACCCTTGGTGTTCAGCGCCTCCGCCATCGCTCGCGCCGTCTCCCGTCCGGCCTCGGTCGTCCCGTCGATCGGCAGCGTTTGCAGGGATTGCAGTGCCAGCGTCGCCCACTCGGCGGCAGCGGCCTGATCCCCCATGCGGAAGGCCAGATGGCCGCGCTCCTGCAGGACATGTGCACGTTCGACCGGCGCATCGATTGTTGCGATTATCGCTTCGGCTTCGGCCAAATGTGTCTCCGCTTGATCGCGGCGTCCTGCATCGAGATGTAAACGGCCGACCTTGCGCAATATCCGCGCTGCGGCGATAGGGTTGTTGTTGCGGTGGATCGCAAGCGCTCGCTGATAGTGGTTCAAGGCAGCGTCGCGGAGACCGGCGGGACCGCAGAGATCGGCAAGACGCTCCAGCAGCGCGAGTTGCTCTGGTGTAACCTCCGCCTCGTTTGCGAGGGCCGCAAGGGCCTGACGATAGAGGCGCATCGCATCGTCATTGGCGTAGGTTTTGCGCGCCAGATCGCCCGCCGCCATCAGATAGGTGGCCCCCTTGGCCCTTTCTGTGGTCAGGCTGAAGTGATGGCCGAGCTGCGCCAGGTGCTCGGGCCGGTCGGGTGCTGCGCCATATTGACGTTCCAGAACCTGGCCGATCCGTCGATGAAGCTCCATGCGCCGTTGCAGCAGGAGATTGTGATAGATGACGTCGTGCATCAGCGTCTGGCTGAAGCGATAGCCGGGCGATTGCCCGGCATCGGGCCCGCGCAATTCTTCGATGATATTGGCATCGCAGAGATGATCCAATGCAGCATCGATGGCGGCCGGCTCTGTGGCGACGGTGCGGAGCAGGGCGGTATCGAACTTCGGGCCGACCACTGCCGCCTCTTGCGCCAGCCGTCTGATCTCCTGTGGCAGACGATCGACGCGGGCAAGCAACAGGGCTTGCAGGTTCACCGGGATATCGACATCCGTGTCTTCCGCTGCGACATGCCAGCGCTGGCCGTCATTGTGCAACGTGCCCATGTCGATCAACGCCCGAAGGATTTCTTCGATGAAAAGCGGATTGCCGCCGGCGCGGTCGAGGATGCGCTTGCGCATCGTGACCGGCAACTTGCCATGATCCACGCCAAAAAAAGCGGCAAGCAGCTTCTGCCCGTCGGCCGCAAAGAGTGGGGCAAGACGCTGCACGGTGACGCTGACACGATTGGAGTCCAGTGGGTCGGTCTGCGATGTCGGCCGGTAGACCGCAAGTAGCATCAACCGGCTGCGCTCCAGCCGGTCCATCATGAAGCGAAGCACTTCCAGAGAGGTGGCGTCCGCCCAGTGCAGATCCTCGATGACAAGCAGCAGCGGACCTTGCGCCAGCCGCCGCTCGAAGACGGTGCGGACGGCATAGAAGATCTGCCGCCGCAACTGCTCCGGCTCGATGTACCGCAACGCGCCATCGGGATCGCCGAGGCCGAGGACATGTAGAAACAGCGGCAAAAGTCCCTCGACCTCATCCTGGGTCAGATCGAGCGCGCGGAACCCCGTTGCCAGCAATTGCCGCGCCCTGTCGAGATCATCCCGCTCGCCGATGCCGTAGGCGCTGCGCACGACCGCGCCGAGCGTGCCATAGGATTGTTCGCCGAGCGGAGAGCAGGTCGCTTTGCGGATGGCGAGGCCCTGGAAACGGGCAGCACTGCCGGCAATCGCGACGAATTCGTTGACTAGCCGCGACTTACCGATGCCCGCTTCGCCGATCAGCCGGACAAGCTGCGCCGCGCCGCCGCAGGCAAGGTCGAGGCATGTCAGCAACCGCGACATTTCCGTATCCCGTCCGATCATCGGTGCCTGAAGGCCGAGACTCTCGAGCCCGCGTGCCGTATGCGGCGCTTCCGACAGCCCGGTCAGCCGATGGACAAGGACGTTTCCGCTTTTGCCGCGCAACGCCTGCGCGCCGAGACTCTCGAAGGCAAAGGCGTGGCGAGTGAGGCGATAGGTCAGCGGCCCGACGAGGATATCGTTTTCGCCGGCCATGGACTGCAGGCGTTGGGCGGTATTCACCGTGTCGCCGGTCACGGAATAGGATTTTGTACTGACCGCACCGAAGCCACCGGTGACGACAGGGCCGCTATTGATGCCGATATGCAGACGCAGCGGCACACCGGCGCGTGCATGCCAGCGCTCGCCGACCTGCGTCGCTCGACCGATCATGTCAAGTGCGGCACCGAGCGCCCGGACGGGATCATCCTCATGAGCGACCGGCGCGCCGAACAGCGCCAGCAGCGCATCGCCGACGAACTTGTCGACGAAGCCGCCATAGGCTTCGACTGCCTGGGTCATCTCTTCGAACAATTCGTTCTGCAGCACCCGCATGACTTCAGGGTCGATCTGCTCGCTCAGCGTCGTGAAGCCGCAGAGATCGGCAAAGAGCACGGTCACCGGCCGCCGGTCGGCGTCACCCTCCGATTTAGACAGGACCGCCTCGATCTTCGGCTTCGATGCGGACTGCGCTGTGCCTGGTATCGACGCACCACATCGGGGGCAGAAGGCAAAATCGGGCTGACAAGGATGGCCGCAGGCAGCACAGGAGAGTGGTTGCTTTGCGCCGCATCGCGGACAGAAAGCAAAACCGCTCTGAATATCGAACCCGCAGCCGCTGCACTCCATCGGACGCATCTCACGAAACCCCGATGTACGGCTATTTCAGCCGCAACCAGCAGGCCTCAGACAGGGGACAAGCATGAACCTGCTGCCCCAGGCCCGCAAGCACTAAACAAGCGGCGGATCTGGGGACAGCTTCGGCAGCTCGAGAACGGCGATCTTGGCGTCATGAGCGTTCACGAACGAATGGACTTACCGTGCGGCTGCTGCTGGATCGCGCGGCTTGCTTTTGGGGTGTCGATCATCCGCCATCACTGCGGATGGGCGTCGGCGAGCCTTGCAACCCGGCAGTCAAAGAGCACCGGCCGGTCCACGTTGATCATCTCCTCGATCCTGGCATCGAGTTCGCGAGGGCTCTCGCAACGAAGGCCGATGGCACCATAGGCTTCAGCGAGCTTGGTGAAATCGGGCAGCGAGGCCGAATAAGCGCGCGATCGACCATTGCCATCCGGCACTTGACCCCATTCTCGCGCCATGCCCGGATGCTCATCGCTCAAGATGAAGATCTTGATCGGCGCTTGATGCTGTATCGCCGTCGACAGCTCTTTCATCGTCGTTTGCACCGACGCGTCGCCCGCAATGTCGATGACAAGGCGGCCGGGATTTGCGAGCTGCGCCCCCAGGGCGGCAGGAAGACCGAAGCCCATGGTCCCCAATCCCCCTGAGGTAATCCAGCGATTAGGTTTGTCGAACCCGAAGAACTGCGCCACCCACATCTGCTGACCGATCTCCGCGGCGATGATGGGGTCGTGTGGCTTTGTCAGCGCATGCAGACGCTCCAGGGCGTGTTGCGGC
>NZ_JBFUAY010000081.1:0-25294 GCF_056406015.1 Rhizobium sp. P1_E1
GTTCAACAGTTGTCCGATGAACATCGTTCCGGCAAATCCCGCGATGCCAACGATGAGAAGCAGCAGCGAAAGCATGGGGACACCGACATGGGTGACCGTTTCCAAGAACGGCCGCAGATAGGTGAACAGCGCGAACTGCCCCATGAAAAGAAAAAAGACTGCCGCCATTCCGACAGCCACTGCGGGTCTACCAAGGAGGCGGAATGTGGCTGTCGCGCCGGATGCGCTTCCCCCCTGCATCCGGGGGAGCGAGAAAGCCAGCCAGCATGCTGCGACTGCAGCAAGCGGTACGACACAGAGGAAGGCGCCGCGCCAGCCGATCAGCCCACCGAGAAAGCTGCCGAGAGGCGCTGCGATGGTCGCAGCCAAGGCATTCCCACCGTTCAGGAAGGCAAGGGCCCTTGGTACCTCGATTTCGGGGACAAGACGCATAATCGTTGCCGTCGACATGGACCAGAACCCGCCTATGACAACTCCAAGGAGCGCCCGCCCCACCATGAGGACTGTATAGTTCGGCGCGAGGCCAACGACCGCGCCCGAGCCACACATCAGCGCCACCAAAGAAAGAAGCACGGTCTTTCGATCCAGGCCCCGAGACACGAAAGAGATGAACAAGCTCGTCGCGACTGCGAAAATGCCCGAGACCGAAATGGCCTGTCCAGCTTGTCCCTCGCTTAACGTCAATTCACCTGCGATGGGCGTCAGCAGGCTAACAGGAAGGAATTCGGACGCTATCAGCACAAACACACAAAGCGACATCGCAACGACTGCGCTCCAGTTGGCAGCTGTTGCTTCGCCAGGCGTCGTTTTCATCAGCATTATTTTCTCCAGGTGCTCATGTTTTCAGGCGCGAATTGACAACGCCAGAATGGCACGTTGATGCGAACGGACCTCGCAGATGCAGGTCACCGGTGGCAGGGATCAGTGTCGCTCCCACCATCTGTGGTAGAGCGATCGTGTTGTCTGTCAGTCCAGAAGCCTTACTTTGAGCGGAAATTTGCCACGGGTAAGGAGAGGCTCGAATCCGTCGTCAAGGCGGCCTAGGCGGATCAATCCGCTATCGTACCGGTAGTGACCATAGTAAAAGACGAGATTGCCCCATGGAGCATAGTAGCAAAGGTCTCCAAGAGCTTCGTTGGCAAAAGGCTTTCGCCCTTGTTCGGTAAGTTTTCGCGGCAGATAGGCGATCTTCTCATTCGTCGAATAGTCGTCCACTGTCAGGTCCAAAGGCATCATTGCAGCGAGGTCGCGCGCAGACGGATTATCCTCAAGGGTAGCGGTAAAGACAAAGTCGGCGAAAGAGAATTCTACTTTCATAACCGTTTCCTGAGCTATTGTTCTTGGCCGCTGCGACTGCGCGGAACCAGGCTTGGGGACTGCGCACACTAGGGTCATCGCCATAAGACTGCGACGCGTGACCACAGTGCTTTTCATTGTTTTTGCCTCAACGCGATTGATGGTTCAGTTTTAAAACTGGCGAGCCGAGCTCTTATTCTAGATGTCAGGTCTTCTAATTTAACGTCGCTCTATGATCATAGGATGCCATCGACTGGGCCGCCTTTTGATCACCAAAGACGCGCTTCGCCAAAGCAGAAAAGAAAAAAGGTTGCCGCGACAACAAGAACCAGGGCTGCGCTAGCACCAAGCATGAAATCGGTCCAAAATGGGTTCCCCATATATCCATCCTCTAAACGATCGCCCGCCGGCAGCGACAATATCGTGTGCCTTTAACGCTGTGTGAGATCGGTTTAATTGATAGCAAAAGCACCACTCATTGATTAGCGGCTGCAATTTGCATACGGCTATGACCTGAGCTCATCAATTCGTGACAACTACCCGCCTGTGACACTCATATGCCGCGCCACCGCAGGGCGGTTATGCGTGCGGTCGATGATGAAGTCGTGGCCTTTGGGTTTGCGRGTGATGGCCTCGTCGATGGCGGCGTGGAGGAGGGCATCGTCTTCAGTGGCGCGGAGTGCCGCGCGGAGATCGGCGGCGTCGTTCTGGCCGAGGCACATGTAGAGCGTGCCGGTGCAGGTGAGGCGCACGCGGTTGCAGCTCTCRCAGAAATTATGGGTCATCGGCGTGATGAAGCCGAGGCGGCCGCCGGTTTCCTCGACCCTGACGTAACGCGCCGGGCCRCCGGTCTGGTAATCGATGTCGACAAGGGTGAACTGGTCTTCGAGATCGGCGCGCAGTTTCGAAAGCGGCAGATACTGGTCGGTGCGGTCTTCTTCRATCTCRCCCATCGGCATGGTYTCGATGACGGTCAAATCCATGCCGCGRCCGTGGGCGAAGCGCAGAAGCTCCGGCATCTCGGCATCGTTGAAATCCTTCAGCGCCACGGCGTTGAGCTTGACCTTCAGCCCGGCTTTCTGAGCSGCATCGATGCCTTCCATGACCTTKGCGAAATCGCCCCAGCGGGTGATCTTGCGGAACTTRTCGGGATCGAGCGTGTCGAGTGAAACATTGATGCGGCGTACGCCRCAATCATAAAGCTCCTCGGCATGGCGGGAAAGCTGCGARCCRTTGGTCGTCAGCGTCAGCTCRTCGAGGCCRGAACCGATTTTCTGGCCGAGTTGGCGCACCAGATACATGATGTTCTTGCGCACCAAAGGTTCGCCGCCAGTCAGCCTGATCTTGCTGACACCCTTGGCGATGAAGGCGGAACAGAGCCGGTCGAGCTCTTCCAGCGTCAAGAGATCCTTCTTCGGCAGGAAGGTCATGTTCTCCGCCATGCAATAGGTGCAGCGGAAATCGCAGCGGTCGGTGACGGAGACGCGGAGGTAGGTGACCGCCCGCCCGAAGGGGTCGATCATCGGGTCCGCACCTGCCACCAGCGGCGATGCATTACCTATCGTTCCAACTCTGCTGTTCACCTGTATCTCCGTACTCCAGTCAATGTGGGCATATGCTATTGTCGCGTCAAGGGAAACAGCCCGCGCGAGCATGCCAATTTCAGCTTGCGCTGAAAAAGATCAGCGCCTACTCCTCGCATGAGAAGAGGACAAAATGATGAGCGATATCTGGCCGAGCGAACTTCGCGTCTCGAAAGACAGGCAGCGGCTGGTGGTGACCTTCAACGACGACCAGAGCTTCGACCTGTCGGCAGAGCTCTTGCGTGTGCTGTCGCCCTCGGCCGAGGTGCAGGGCCACGGGCCAGGGCAGAAGGTGACGGTGCCAGGCAAGCGCAATGTCGCGATCATCTCGATGATGCCGACTGGCAATTACGCCGTTCGGATCGGCTTCGACGACATGCACGATACCGGCATCTACACCTGGACCTATCTGCGCGAGCTCGGCGAACGCGGCGCTGAGCTGTTTTCCGCCTACGAGGACGAGCTCAGCGAAAAGGGCATGAACCGCGACACGGCGGAGAAGCCGCGCTGAGGGTCACGAGAGCGCCGCTATCGCTTTCAATCCACACATAATTCCAGCCATCGGGGGGCCATATGGCGAAAACGAACGGAAAGAACTGGCTGCGCGCCAAGGGCAGCGCCAGCGGCAGCAAGGTGACCTTCCTCGAACTGTTCTTCGACCTGGTCTTCGTCTTTTCGATCTCGCAGCTCTCGCATGCGCTCGCCGCCCACTATACGCCGCTCGGTGCTGCCGAAGCGGCGCTGATGACCTTCGCCGTCTGGTGGGTGTGGATCTTTACCGCCTGGGTGACGAACTGGCTCGATCCCGAGAAAATGCCGGTGCGCGGCATGCTGGTGGCGCTGATGATGCTCGGGTTGCTGCTGTCTGCCTCCATCCCCGAGGCCTTTGGCGACAAGGGGCTGCTGTTTGCCGGCGCCTATGTGGCGATGCAGGTCGGGCGCTCGCTGTTTACGACCTACGCGATGACGCGCGTCGACCGCCCCAACACGCTGAATTTCGTCCGCATCACCACTTGGCTCGTGGCAGCATCGGTTTTCTGGATTGCCGGCGGGCTGCTCGAGCATGAAGCCCGGCTGATCGCCTGGGTGATTGCGCTGGCGATCGAATATGCCGGGCCGGCCGCGGGCTTTGCCGTGCCGGGGCTCGGCCGCTCGACGGCGCGGGACTGGGACGTTTCCGGCGCGCATATGGCCGAACGCTGTGCGCTCTTCGTCATCATCTGCCTCGGCGAAGCGATCCTCGTTTCCGGCCGCACCTTTTCGGAGCTGCCGTTCTCCGGGCTGACCAGCGTCGTGTTCGTCACCGGCTTCATCGGCACGGTCGCCATGTGGTGGCTCTATTTCCGCTTCGGCCACGGGCGCGCCGCCCACCGCATCGAGCATGAAGAGACGCCGGGCAGCTTGGCGCGGCAGGCCTTCACCTATGGGCATATCCCGATTCTTGCCGGCATCATCGTCCATGCGGTGGCGGTCGAGTTCATGTTCTCGCATCCGCATGAGACCGGCAATCTCGGCATCGCCGCGGCCGTGCTCGGCGGTTCCGGCCTGTTCCTGATCGGCAATCTCTGGTTCAAGGGCGCGACCAGCGGCCAGCTGCCGCTATCACATCTGGCCGGCCTCGTGTTTCTGATCCTGCTCGCCTTCGCAGCACCCTTCATCGAGGTCTATTTGATGGGCATTCTGGCGACGCTGGTGCTGATCATCGTCGCCGCCTGGGAATATCGCTCGCTGACCGGCACGACGGCCGCGCCGACGCTGCATTGAACATCAGTCCTCGTCGCGCAGATCTTTCATCAGCACCGTGACGATCCGCTCCATCGAATCGGCGGTCGCCATGCATTGCTCGATCGGCTCGTCCGATAGCACGCGGTCGATGAGGCCGGTCTGGATGGCCATGGCTTCCTCACTGAGCTTTCGACCCTCTGGCGTCAAATAGAGGCGCAGCACGCGCTTGTCGCGCTCGTCATCGCGGCGAAGGAGCAGACCGCGCTTCTCCATCTGCGGCAAGAGCATGCTCATATTGGAGCGGCCGACCAGCAGCTTGCGCGCCAGCTCCTGCTGCGAGATGCCTTCGAAACGGTAGAGATTGACTAGGATATCGAGGTGCGGCGGCTTAATGTCGAGATCGGCAAGCGAGCGGGCCAATGACTGCTGCATCAACTGGCAGGCGCGAGCCACCGCGATCCAACTGCGAAAACGCGGATGATCCCAGGGAAGGGATTGATTTTTGTTCATCGTTGTACTTTATTGTTCAGTGTTGAACAGTCTTTTGGAATCCCACTATGACAAACTTTGTGCTTGACGTCACCCGCCTCGGGTTTTCGGCTCTACAGGCGGTTTCGCTTGATCTGGCAGGCAGAGCGGCGTTCCAGCTGTTCTGCCGGACGCCGTCGACAAAGCCGAAGGGAGCAAAGGCGAAGGCGGCGCATGCAGCGGGTGCGGCCCGGCTTGCCGGCGCCGAACTCTTCACCCTCAGGCTTGCCGGCGGGCGCCAAGCGCATGCCTATCGGCTGAACGGCGGGGCGAGGGGCAAACGCAAGCGCTACCTGGTGACGCATGGCTGGGGCTCTAGCGCCGCATATATGGCCGAACTCGTCTCGATGCTTTCGGCAACGGGAGCGGAGGTCGTGGCGCTCGATTTTCCCGGCCACGGCCGTTCCGGGGGGCGCTTCCTGCATATGGGGCTTGCGGTCGAGACGATCGCGGCGTCCGAGGCGCGGTTTGGAGCATTCGATGCGGCGATCGGTCATTCCTTCGGCGGTGCGGCGCTGATGGTCTCGGCAGCGGGGCTGCTGCCTGGCGTGGCGCCCGTTACCGGCGAGAGACTGGTGCTGATCGGCGCGCCGAGCGAGATGGCCTGGCTGTTTACCGATTTCGGCGGGATGATCGGCCTTCTCCCTGCAGCGCAAAGGGCGTTGGAGAATGAGGTTCATCGCGTCACGGGACGGAGACTGGAGGATTTCGACGCCGGCGAGGCGGCGGGCGAGATCGGCCGCCCGGTGCTCGTCATCCATGCCGAGGACGACAAGGAGGTGTCGTCTCTCCATGCCAGGCGCTACGGCGCGGCGGGAAAGGGCGTTCGGCTTCTCTGGGCGAACGGCTTCGGCCACCGTCGCATCATCGGCGCCGCACCGGTTCTTTCCGCGATCGCGGCCTTTCTCGAAGGCGATCGGGGCGTGGGTGAAGCTCTTGATGAAAGCATCAAAAAAGATGCGGAGATCATTCCGTTTTTTGAGCTTCCGGCAAGGCGCGCGGCATTGTAGCGTCCGTCGCGAAGATCAAGCCGCGGCGGGACGCCTCATGAAAATCATCAGCAGCATCGAAGAGCTCAACACGATCTACGGCGCCGGACTTTCGCCGGCCTCGGTTACCAAGGTGACGAAGCAATTGACCCCGCTCTATCGTGAGATGATCGAGATCTCACCGTTTGCGGCGCTTGCGACCGTCGGTCCCGAGGGTCTCGACTGTTCGCCGCGCGGCGATCTCGGTGGCGTGGTGCGTGTCATCGACGACGAGACGCTGCATCTGCCGGACTGGCGCGGCAACAACCGGGTCGATTCGCTCTCCAACATCGTGCGCGATCCGCGCTTGGCGCTTATGTTCCTGATCCCCGGCTCGAACACGACGATGCGCATCAACGGCCGGGGCGTCGTTTCCGACGATGAGGCGCTGCTTTCAAGCTTCGAGATGGACGGCAAACATCCGCGCACCGTCGTCGTCATTTCTATCGACGAGGTCTATTTCCAATGCGCACGCGCCGTGATGCGGGCCGAGCTCTGGAATGGAGAACACTTCGCCGATCCGGCGACGTTGCCGACGCCAGGACAGATGCTGAAGGCCGCGACCGGCGATTTCGACCAGGAAACCTACGACCGGGAATGGCCGGGGCGGGCGGCAAAGACGATGTGGTAAAGCATCGTCACCGGCGGCTCAGACTACTGAAAAAGTCGGCCAACTTCTCTTTCATGCTCGGCCCTGCGCCGAGGATGATGCCGAGTAACAACGAGGTTTGTCGACAACACTAAACCGTCACCTGCCAGTGACAGCGTGCGTGCGGCGCGGGACTGCGGTCAGGTCTTGTAGATCAGCCAGCTCTTGGTGAAATCCTTCTGCATGCCGTCCTGATAGAGGATGGTGCAGTTGCGGCCGGCATTTTTGGCGCCGTAAAGGGCGATGTCGGTTTTGCTATAGAGTTCGCCGGCATCCCCGGCGCTGGATGCCATGCAGATGCCGATCGAGACGGTGACCGGACCGTAATTCACCCGCGTACGGGAGTTCTTGAAGGGCGTCGTCTCCAGCGTGCGACGAATGCGCTCGGCGATCGCGGTCACTTCCTCGGGCGTGTTGCCATCGATGATAAGGGCGAATTCCTCGCCGCCGGTGCGGGCAACGAAGATGTCACGGCGGACATTGCTGCGGATGACGGAGGCGACGGTGGCGAGCACCTTGTCGCCGACCGGATGGCCGTAGGTGTCGTTGATCTTCTTGAAATTGTCGATGTCGCAGAGCAGCAGTGCCGTCACCGGCCGCATGCTCGAATTGTCGAAAATGGCGGCGAGGCGGTCGTCGAAGGCGCGGCGGTTGGAAAGGCGCGTCAGCGAGTCGGTGTTGGCGATGCGCTTGTATTCGTCGAGTTCTTTGCGGACCTGATCCATCTCCTGCGAGCGCTGGACAACGTCCTCGACCGTGCGTTCGCCATGCGCCATGGTGTCGCCGGTCGCCTGGCTCAGGAGATCGATGGCGTTTTCGATCAGTTCGACGCTGGCGTTGCTCTTGGAGGTGATGCGCTTGTGGGTCTCGCCGAGCAGTCTGGTGTAGCTTTCCAGTGAGCTCTGCTCTTGCCTGAGAATGCGCAGCAGGCCATCGAGTTCGCCGGCAATGCGCGTATGGGCATCGTCGAAGACACGGGCCGGGCTGTGGGTGAAGTGCTGCGCGCCGAGCGCATCGAGTTCGGCCTGGGTCACCTGGCCGCCGAGGGCCGCGAGCTCGCGGGTGAGGGCTGGATTGGAGCCGATATAGGCCTCGTAGAAGAGTTGGTAATTGCGCGGTATCGGCGCGACGCCCATGGAGCGCATGGCATAGGTGATTTGACCCGCAACGTCGGGAACCGGCACCTTGGGCGCGACAGCCGTATTCATCCGGCGAACTCCTCATATATTCAAAGGCAATATTCTATTTGTTAGCTTAAATTTCTTGGGAAAAGATTAAAGCGATATATACCAAAGATTACATACGACAAATGCCCCATGAGCTAATACTTCGATCAGGCCTATGATTCTCCATGGAAAAACGTATCTTTACTGAGGCAGTGCATACTCGCTGAGCGGGTACAGTGTCTGAAAAACTTACAGTTCTTCTCTGCCGGAGACCGTATTCATCTTGTCGACAGTTGGTTTTGGCCGTTTCGTATTGCAGTCTCGACATCTTTGGGATCGTATTTTCTGCAACGGACCCGATCGTAGCCCGCAAATCAGGGCGTGAGATCATGGAAACCTCCCGTCATATTTCTTTCGCCATCCTGACCTTCACCGTCGTCGCCGCCGGCGTCTTGCTGCTGGAACACACCGGCTTCTTCGCCGGCGCTTTCCGCAYGGAGATCCTGGCAAGGGTCGATGGCGGGGATGTGGTGAGCGTGGGCCAGGCGGTCACAGCGCAGAACACAAGCGCCTCAGATAAGGCGTCGCCGCGGTAGAGCTGGCGGCAACGCAGCCCGCCCGCTCACCCCAAATTCAGCTCCTGGAAAAAATCATTCCCCTTGTCGTCGATGACGATGAAGGCAGGGAAGTCTTCGACTTCGATCTTCCAGACCGCTTCCATGCCGAGTTCGGGATATTCGAATACTTCAACCTTGCGGATACAGTCCTGGGCAAGACGGGCGGCGGGGCCGCCGATCGAGCCGAGATAGAAGCCGCCGTGCTTCTTGCAGGCCTCGCGCACGGCGCGCGAGCGGTTGCCCTTCGCAAGCATCACCATCGAGCCGCCGAAGGACTGGAATTGGTCGACGTAACTGTCCATGCGCCCGGCTGTCGTCGGGCCGAAGGAGCCGGAGGCGTATCCGACAGGCGTCTTGGCGGGGCCGGCGTAATAGACCGGGTGGTTTTTCAGGTAATCGGGCATGCCTTCGCCCTTTTCCAGCCGTTCGCGGATCTTGGCATGGGCGAGGTCGCGGGCAACGATGATGGTGCCGGTCAAGGACAGGCGGGTCTTGACGGGATGCCGGGAGAGTTCGGCGAGCACCTCGGCCATTGGCCGGTTGAGATCAATGCGCACCGTCGATTCCGACAGTTTCGCCTCGTCGATCTCGGGCATGTATTTCGACGGATCGGTTTCGAGCTGTTCGAGGAAGATGCCGTCGCGGGTGATGCGGCCCTTGGCCTGACGGTCGGCGGAACAGGAGACGCCGAGGCCGATCGGCAGCGAGGCGCCGTGGCGGGGCAGGCGGATGACACGCACGTCATGACAGAAATACTTGCCGCCGAACTGAGCGCCGACGCCCATCTGCTGGGTCAGTTTGTGGATTTCCTTCTCCATCTCGATGTCGCGAAAAGCGTGGCCGCTCTCGGACCCTTCGGTCGGCAACTCGTCGAGATAGCGGGTGGAGGCGAGCTTGACGGTTTTCAGGTTCATCTCGGCCGAGGTGCCGCCGATGACGATCGCCAGATGGTAGGGAGGACAGGCTGCCGTCCCTAACGTCAGGATCTTCTCCTTAAGGAAGTCGATCATCCTGTCATGGGTCAAGAGCGAGGGGGTGCCCTGGTAGAGAAAGGTCTTGTTGGCTGAGCCGCCGCCCTTGGCGACGAAGAGGAATTCGTAGGCGTCGGTGCCTTCCTCGTAGATGTCGATCTGGGCCGGCAGATTGTTCCTGGTATTCTTCTCCTCGAACATTTTGACCGGCGCGAGCTGCGAGTAACGCAGGTTCTTCTTCTCGTAGGCATCCATGACGCCGCGGGCCAGCGCCGCCGTATCCTCGCCCTCGGTCCAGACCCTGCGGCCCTTCTTGCCCATGATGATCGCTGTGCCGGTATCCTGGCACATGGGCAGCACGCCACCGGCGGCGATATTGGCGTTCTTCAGAAGATCGTAAGCGACGAAACGGTCATTGTCCGTTGCCTCGGGGTCATCGAGGATCGAGGCGAGCTGCCTGAGATGGCCAGGGCGCAGCAGGTGGTTGATGTCGGCAAAGGCAGTCTCGGCCAGCAGGCGGATGCCTTCCGGCTCGACGGTCAGGATCTCCTGGCCCTTGAACGTATCGACCGAGACATGGTCGCCACTGATCTTGCGGTAGGTGGTGGCATCCTTGCCGAGGGGGAAGAGATCGTCAGCCATCGAAGTGACCTTTCTGGTAGGGCGTCGCTAGATTGGAACCGGTCTAAATCCGCCGCGGCGCAAATGCAATCAGGATGCGTCGGAGTCCGGCCGGTTAAGCCAGGGTCGCGCGGGCTGCACCACGCGCAGTGGGTGAGGCTAGCGTAATCGCCTCGACAAAGACGACTCCAGGTTGCCTTCTGTTCGAGGCCAGTTCATATTCCCGGCAGCGTTAACCTGCCGGGGCTTCGAATGACAAATGCAAAGCCAACTGCTGTCGACGACCTTCTCGTTTTTTTCGAAGACAATTGGATCCGCGGGAATCTGCTGCGCCTCTCCAGCGATCCCGAGGGAGCGGACATGTATGTTCGCTTCGTCAATGGCGTGCGCATCGACGCCAAACATGGGCCTGACCACGAAACGATCATAAGGGGCGAATACGGAACCTTCAGACTGAAACCTGACGGTCACTTCGAGTACGAGTTGGACTACACACTCGACGTCGTGAAAAATTTAACGAAATACGATCAGCTCATCGAGAAGTTGAGCTTCAAGATGTCCGATGGCTCAGGGGGCACGGACCTCGGCGTGCTGACGCTCGCGATCGACGGCGTCAACGAAG
Source organism: Rhizobium sp. P1_E1 (assembly GCF_056406015.1). Lineage (NCBI taxonomy): Bacteria > Pseudomonadati > Pseudomonadota > Alphaproteobacteria > Hyphomicrobiales > Rhizobiaceae > Rhizobium > Rhizobium sp. P1_E1. The sequence goes on from NZ_JBFUAY010000081.1 coordinate 10,807, forward strand.
GCGACAAATACCACGAGGTCCTGGATTTCGACGATATGGGCGTCTTGTCGAGGGCCGATAATTTCTCTCTGCCTGACTATCGCAACTTTGCACTTTCAGTGAATGGCAGCCACGACCTGACGCTTCTGAACGGGTATGTCTATGATACCATCCCGGGTGTCGACGCCATCACCGAGGACGGTTTCAGCGATACCGTTCTATCGCCGGGTTCTGCGCCCGTAAGCCTGAAAATGCTCGATGGCGGGGAGTTCACCTTTCAAAGCGTTTCGATTGCCGAATTGTCGGCAGCGCCCTTTCACCTGACGCTCACTGCGCTGAACGACGGCCAGATCGTCTATCAGCAGGAGCTCGAGGTCACCGGTCCCACTCTTGAGGTCAATCTCGAAGACATCGAAGAAATCCGTTTCGACTTCATGGGCAATTCTGTCGTGATGGACAATTTTTCGCTGTTTGCCTTGCTATAGGCTGGAGGGAGTCGAGGCGTTGCGGCATATCCCCTTCTCCCCGCGAGCGGGGAGAAGGTGTCGGCAGGCGGGTGAGGGGCTGTGGCCTATGCGACCTTCCTACTTCGGCCCGATCATCGTTTCCGGGCGCACGATCTCGTCGTACTCTTCCGATGTCACCAAGCCGCTGGCGAGGGCCTCTTCCTTTAGCGTCGTGCCGTTCTTATGCGCTGTTTTGGCGATCTTGGCGGCTGCGTCGTAGCCGATCTTCGGGGCAAGTGCCGTTACCAGCATCAGCGAGCGTTCGAGGCCGGCCTTGATATTGTCCTCGCGCGCCTCGATGCCGACGACGCAATTGTCGGTGAAGGAGACGGCGGCGTCGGCGAGYAACTGCACCGACTGCAGGAAATTATAGGCCATCATCGGATTGTAGACGTTGAGTTCGAAATGGCCCTGGCTGTCGGCGAAGGTCAGAGCCGCGTTGTTGCCGAAGATATGGATGCAGACCTGCGTCAGCGCCTCGCACTGGGTCGGATTGACCTTGCCGGGCATGATCGAAGAGCCGGGCTCGTTTTCCGGCAGCGCCAGCTCGCCCAAGCCGGCGCGCGGGCCGGAGCCGAGCAGGCGGATGTCGTTGGCGATCTTGAAGAGGGCGGCGGCGGCCGCATTGATGGCGCCATGGGAAAAGACCATGCTGTCATGCGAGGCGAGCGCCTCGAACTTGTTCGGCGCGGTGACGAAGGGCATGCCTGTTATGGCAGCGATCTCTTCGGCGACCTTTTCGGCAAAGCCCACCGGCGCATTGAGGCCGGTGCCGACGGCAGTACCGCCCTGGGCGAGCTCGCAAAGGCCGGGCAGGGTCATTTCGATGCGCTTGATGGCGGAGCCGACCTGGGCGGCATAACCCGAAAATTCCTGGCCGAGCGTCAGCGGCGTCGCATCCTGGGTGTGGGTGCGGCCGATCTTGATGATGTGGCTGAATTCGGTGACCTTCATGTCAAGGGCGGCATGCAGGTGCTTGAGGGCCGGGAGCAGGTGATGGGCGATTTGCTCTGCGCAGGCGATGTGCATGGCCGTCGGATAGGTGTCGTTCGACGACTGGCTCATATTGACGTGATCGTTCGGATGCACCGGCTTCTTGGAACCCATGACGCCGCCGAGCATTTCTATTGCACGATTGGAGATCACCTCGTTGGCATTCATATTGGACTGCGTGCCCGAACCGGTCTGCCAGACCACCAGCGGAAAGTGGTCGTTCAGCTTGCCCTCGATCACCTCTTGGGCGGCGTCGACGATGGCTTTGCCGAGGCCAGGATCGAGCTGGTCGAGCGACATGTTGGCGCGGGCGGCCGCCTGCTTGACGATGCCGAGCGCGCGCACGATCGATAGCGGTTGCTTTTCCCAGCCGATCTTGAAATTGCCGAGCGAACGCTCGGCCTGGGCGCCCCAATATCGGTCGGCGGCGACGTCGATCGGGCCAAAAGTATCGGTTTCGGTGCGGGTTGCGGTCATCAGCCTTGCCTTCCCTTTACATGCTGTTTTCGGGCAGTTTCGAAAGATGAGGTCTTATAGGTTGGAAAGCCCGACAAGAAAACTGGACGCCGTGCGAAATATTGAAATCGGAAGTCATGTTTGCGCAGGCTTTTCGGCGTGCCTTTTAGGCCACTTTGGAAATTTTATGCATCCGGGCGTTTTCACCCCACTGGTCTGCCGGAGAAAATTCGGTAAAAAATTAACTAATAATTTCATAATTTTGTGTGAACTGCTGGGCGGCGCCATGCAGGATCTCCGTCACATAAAATTGAGTCCGCCGGCGCTGGCGGCGCAGGCCGGTTTCTGATCAATGAGGCCCTACGCTGCTTGAGTTTCGCGGGATTTGAGCTTGGGCCTTGCGCTCGTGACAAGAACAGCATGACACCGGGACTGGAAGATATATGACGTTCGTTTTGAAAAGCGCGGCATCCGCATTGGCAATTTCCTGCGGCGTGGCAGTGATGAGTGCCGCACCCGCGCATGCCTATACACTGATGGATATGCTGCGCGGCGACAGGCAGCGGTCCCAGAGCACCATCTTCATGGACCAGATGCCGCCCGGCCGTGTGGGCCAGCGCGGCGGCATTGGCGGATCGCTCGGCGGGCTCGACCCGGAAGCGCCGCTGCCGAAGGTGAGCGGTCCGCGTTATTACACCTACAAAACCGAGACGCTGCAATTCGTCGATACCGGCAAGTTTGCCGATCCCGTTGTCACCGGCGCAGTCGCCGATGTTTCGGGCAGCGGTGATGCCAGCGCCGAACCCGCCGTGCAGCGCCGCTTCCTGGCGCAGGCCAAGGTGCGCGCCAATGTTGACGTTGCAAAGGCGCTCGAAGCCTATTACGGCGACAGCCGCAATCCGCTCGTCTGGGTCGATGGCAACCAGATCAACGACCGTGCCAAGTCGGCGATGTTGGTGCTTGCCGATGCGGGCTTCGTCGGCCTCGACCCGGCGGATTACGTCGTCCAGACGCCTGATATCGACCCGGCCAATCCCGATCCCGCCTTCCGCGACCGTGCGCTGACGCAGTTCGAACTCGAACTCTCTGCCAAAGTGCTGGCTTTCGTGCAGGACACGGTGCGCGGCCGCATCGATCCGAACAAGATCTCCGGCTATCACGATTTCCAGCGCAAGGTGGTCAATCTGGCCCCGGTGCTGAAGCTTGCTCGCATGAGCCCCGACGTCGGCGCCTATATCGCCAGCCGCTCGCCCGACAGCCCGCAATTCCTGGCGCTGAAGGCAGAGCTTGCAAAGCTTCGTGCCGCCGACGGTGGCAACGAAGAGCGAATCGTCGTTTCGCTCGACAAGCTGCTGAGACCTGGCGAGAGCTCACCCGAGATCGCCAATATCGTCAAGGCAATCGGAAAGCAYGGTTCCGAAACGCTGAGGACCGATCATGCGGCAACGATTGCCGCCTATGCCGGCAGCAGCGACTATTCGCCTGACATCGTTTCGCTGGTCGAGGACTTCCAGAAGGAGCGCGGGCTGAAGGCCGATGGCGTCATCGGCCAGGCGACGGTGCGCGCCATGACCGGCGGCGACACCAATGCTTCGAAGATCGACAAGCTCGTCGTCGCCATGGAGCAGGCGCGCTGGCTGCCGGAGGATCTCGGTTCACGCTACGTTATGATCAACCAGCCCGCTTACATGGTCTACTACCACAATGACGGCAAGGAACAGCTGTCGATGCGCGTGGTGGTCGGCGGCAAGAACAACCAGACCTATTTCTTCGATGACGAGATCGAGACGGTGGAGTTCAACCCTTTCTGGGGCGTGCCGCAGTCGATCATCATCAACGAGATGCTGCCGAAGCTGCGCTCGGATCCGAACTATCTCGACCAGCTCGGCTATGAAGTCGAGGTGAACGGCCATGCCGTCGCCTCATCGAGCGTCGATTGGTATGGCTCGACGGACAATGTCTCGGTGCGCCAGCCGCCGAGCAGCGACAATGCGCTCGGCGAACTGAAGATCCTGTTCCCGAACAGCCACGCGATCTACATGCACGACACGCCGTCGAAGAGCTTTTTCAAGCGCGACATGCGGGCTCTCAGCCACGGTTGCGTGCGCCTTGCCGATCCGCGTGCGATGGCGGCTGCCGTGCTTGGCACGACGGTCGACGATGTCGCCAAGCAGATCGCCAGCGGGCAGAACCATGCCGTACGCGTGCCGCAGAAGATCCCGGTCTACGTCTCCTACTTCACTGCCTGGCCGAACAAGGACGGCGTGGTGGAATATTTCGACGACGTCTACGGACGCGACGCCTATGTCGACAAGGCCTTCGATGCGACGACCAAGGCGCGTGGGGCGCAGATCTGATAGTCGGATCTGATTAGTGCTGGCGGGCGGTCTTTGGGCCGCCCGGTTTGTTTTGGGGTGTCTGCGTGCAAGAAATAAGAGGAGAGGGCGCGCCGTATGGCCCCCTCATCCGCCTGCCGGCACCTTCTCCCCGCTGGGTCGAAGGGACGTTGCGGAGACGCCTCGCTTCTGATCAAACTGTTTCGTGCGGTTGCAGCCGTGCCGCTAGTTCCCCTCTTCTCCCCAGCGGGGAGAAGGTGGCCCGAAGGGTCGGATGAGGGGGCCGCGATCGCAAAGACATACGGCTGATCGCCAAACTTCAGACGGCAACCTTCTCCGCATATTCCTGTAGCAGCCTTTCTACCAGCTGCGGCGTCAGTTCATCGAAATGGGTAATGATAACATCCGGATCGAGGCTCGAAACCGGTACGTCAGAATAGCCGAACGGCACGGCAATCGAGGGCACGCCGGCATTCTTGGCAACGGCGATGTCGTTGACACTGTCGCCAATCATGACCGTGCGGGCGATGTCGCCGCCGGCGCGTTCGATAGTGCCGGTGAGGTGGCGGGCGTCAGGCTTGCGTACCGGGAAGGTGTCGCCGCCTGATATCGCGTCGAAATATCTGACGAGGTCGAGCTTGTCGAGCAGGCCGAGTGCCAGGCTTTCCATCTTGTTGGTGCAGACTGCGAGGCGGTAACCTTCGGATCTGAGCCGGTCCATGGCGGCGACCAGGCCGGGATAGGGCTCGGTACGGCCGGGCATGTTGCCGGCATAATGGGCAACGAAACGCTCGACCAGCAGCGGCAGGGCGTCGCCTTCGAGCGGATGGCCGCGCAGCCGGCAGGCGCGCTCGATCATCACGCGCGCGCCCTGGCCGACGAGATGGGTGAGGTCGTCGTAGCTGACCGGTTCGAGGTCAAGGGCCGCGATCGTATGGTTCAGGCTCTCGACCAGGTCCACATGGGTATCGAGAAGGGTGCCGTCGAGATCGAAGACGACGAGCGCCGGGCGAGCGGGGGCAGGGGTCAAGGGCATGTCTCTTTGAGCGATGGTCGTCTTGAGGAGCGATGGATCGTCCTGAGGTAGGCGATCGCGCGGCGGAAAGCAACGTCCGGCGATGGCCGGGAAGGCCGCAGGCCTCTGTTTCGGCTTTTCATTTTCCGTGATGATTTTGACTTTCGTTTGCCAGGCGAGCCGTGTAAACAGCACATCCAACGCAATAATCGGAGCTGGCGGCGCATGGATGCCCGCGAAATGAAGATCAAGGCCGCCGAGGCCGCGCTCGCCCATGTCGAAAGCGGGATGCGTCTCGGAATCGGCACCGGCAGCACGGCGGAAGAATTCGTTCGCCTGCTGGCAGAGCAGGTCGCGGGCGGCTTCAGGGTCGAAGGCGTCCCGACCTCCGAAAGAACCGCGCGGCTCTGCGTCGAACTCGGCGTGCCGCTGAAGTCGCTCGACGAACTGCCGGCACTCGACCTGACCATCGATGGCGCCGACGAGGTCGATACGGGGCTCAGGCTGATCAAGGGCGGCGGCGGTGCGCTGCTGCGCGAAAAGATCGTCGCAGCCGCCTCCGAGCGAATGATCGTCATTGCCGACGAGAGCAAGCTGGTCGAAACGCTCGGCGCCTTCGCGCTGCCGATCGAGGTCAATCCATTCGGGCTCGTCTCGACGCGCATCGCGATCGAAAAGGTCGCGGCCCGGCTCGGCCTCTCGGGTGAACTCGCTCTGCGCCAGTCGGGTGACGGAGAGTTTACCACGGATGGCGGCCATCACATCATCGATGCATCTTTTGGCCGCATTCCTGATGCAGAGGCGCTTTCGAGCGAGCTGAATTCCATACCCGGCGTCGTCGAACACGGGCTCTTTATCAATATGGCGGCACTTGCGATCATTGCCGGTCCTGCGGGTGTGCGCACACTGCAGGCAAACAGATAACAGGAGCGTATACTCATGATGAACATTGCAGGTCTTGGCCGTCTCGCCGCTGCGACCGTCCTTCTTTCCGGGCTTGCCTTCGGCTCCGCCGTCAACGCGCAGGAAGTCTCCGAGGAGCAGCTGAAGGCGTCTCGCGCGGCGATCGACGCCATCGGCGCCACTGCCCAGTTCGACAACATCCTGCCTGGTCTCGCCGAGCGCCTGAAGGCCGGCCTGATCCAGGATTCGCCGAACTACCAGGACATCATTTCGTCGACGGTCGACGCGCAGGCGCTGGCGTTGGCGCCGCGCCGCGGTGATCTGGAGAAGGAGGCGGCACTCACCTATGCCAAGACCTTCACCGTCGATGAGCTGAAGGCGATCGCCGACTTCTACAATTCCGACGTCGGCAAGAAGCTGCTGCGTGACGGCCCGGTCGCCTCGCGCGAGACGGCGAAGGCTGCCGACATCTGGGCGCAGGGCATTTCCCGCGACCTGGAAAAGCAGAGCAACGCCGAGCTTTCCAAGGTCATCAAGGCGCCGCCGCCGGCAACCGACAGCCCGGCCGCTCCGGCTCCCGCACCGGCTGCCCAGCAGTAAAGCTTGCCCATAAAATTGCGAAAGCCCGGCATCGTCCGGGCTTTTTTGCTATGATGCGGCTAATGCCGCTGGCGAGGCTTCAGGTGAATGCAGATGTCCGATCGTGAGAAGGCTGTCCGAGTGCGGATATCCGGCAAGGTCCAGGGTGTCGGTTTTCGCTATTGGACGCGCGATGAGGCCGTACGGCTCGGTTTGACGGGCTGGGTTCGCAATGAAGAGGACGGGGCCGTCGTCGCTGTGATCGCAGGACCCGACATCGCCATTTCGGCGATGATCGAGCGTTTCAGGCGCGGGCCTTCGGAGGCGTCGGTTTCGGGCGTCGAGACGGAAGCAGCCCAGCTTGAGAAAAACCCGACGGATTTCCGCATTACCCGCTGACAGCAACAATCGCTCGGCAGATGCAATTGGCATCGCATATGCGCCGGAACTCAGTCCCTATGGGTTCGGGTTCTTTGCAAGTTGCCACACACCGTCCTCATCCGGCTCCACGCGCTTGTTGCCGCGGTAGAAGATCGGCAGTCTCGTCTTTTTGTCGATCGAGAAGCGGCTCGGTGTGTATTTTTCGTCCTCATGGCCCTGAATGGCGAGGCCGAGCGCTTCCTTGAATTTGCCAGCCCTGCACAGATTGGCGAAGAGAGTTTGATCCATCTTTTGCTCCGGCATTCTTTTCCATCCTATGGATTGCCTGCCAGCCTTCGGCGACCGGGTCAATCGCAGCCGTTTACAATGAAGATTCAGCGATGGGAACGGGATGACGCAGGAGCGGGCTTTTGTTTTCGTGATGATCGCCCCTATATCAGGAATATCCTTCCTGCGATTCCCTTCCGGAGCTCCTCATGTCTTCCTACGACTACGACCTCTTCGTCATCGGTGGCGGTTCCGGAGGCGTGCGCGGCGCACGTGTCGCCGCCTCGCTCGGCAAGAAGGTAGCGATCGCCGAGGAATACCGCTACGGCGGCACATGCGTGATCCGCGGCTGCGTGCCGAAGAAGCTCTTCGTCTACGCCTCGCAGTTCCATGAGCATTTCGAGGATGCAGCGGGCTTCGGCTGGACGGTCGGCGAAAGCAGCTTCGACTGGAAAAAGCTGGTGGCGGCCAAAGATGCTGAAATCGCCCGACTGGAAGGCCTCTACAAGAAAGGTCTCGCCGGCGCCAATGCCGAAATCCTGGAAACGCGCGCAGAGCTCGTCGATGCCCATACGGTGCGGCTGCTGAAGACTGGACAGACGGTGACGGCCAAGACGATCGTGATCGCCACCGGCGGACGGCCGAACCCGCATGCAGCCCTTCCGGGCCACGAACTCTGCATCTCCTCCAACGAGGCCTTTCATCTTGAAGAGCTGCCGAAATCGATCGTTATCGCCGGCGGCGGCTATATCGCAGTCGAATTCGCCAATATCTTCCATGGCCTCGGCGTCGAGACGACGCTGATCTATCGCGGCGCCGAGATTCTGTCGCGCTTCGACGAAGATCTGAGGCGTGGGCTGCACGAGGCAATGGTCGCCAAGGGCATCCGCATCCTCTGCCACGACACGCTGCAGAAGATTTCCAAGGGTGAGGACGGCCTCATTCTGGAGACGCTGAACAACGGCACGCTGCAAGCCGGCGTCGTCATGCTGGCGCTCGGGCGCGATCCGAACACCCAAGGCCTCGGCCTCGAGGCGGCCGGCGTCGCGGTCGACGAGCGCGGCGCCGTTATCGTCGATGAATATTCTCGCACCAATGTCGAAAACATCTATGCGCTCGGCGATGTCACCAACCGGGTACAGCTGACGCCGGTGGCGATCCACGAGGCGATGTGTTTCATCGAGACTGAATACAAGAACAATCCGACCCGGCCGGATTACGAGCTGATCCCGACCGCCGTCTTCTCACAGCCGGAGATCGGCACTGTCGGCCTCTCGGAAGAGGATGCGGGCAAACGTTACGGCGAGCTCGAGGTTTACCGCGCCCAGTTTCGGCCGCTGAAGGCCACGCTTTCCGGCCGGGCCGAGCGGATGATCATGAAGCTGATCGTCGATGCGGCGAGCCGCAAGGTGGTGGGCGCCCATATCCTCGGCCACGATGCCGGCGAGATGGCGCAGTTGCTCGGCATCACACTGAAGGCCGGCTGCACCAAGGACGATTTCGACCGGACGATGGCGCTGCATCCGACGGCCGCCGAAGAGCTCGTCACCATGTATGCGCCGAGCTATCGGATCCGCGACGGCAAGCGGCTTTGAGCCCCGACGGGCTTTAGCTTCTTGTTTTATGCATGTCGTTGACCCGGAACCGCTGCACACTTCCGGGCGCATAGAGCCCCGTGCGTCCTTCCGGACGCACAAAGGACGCTCTAACACTTTGAACTTACGCATCGTGCTTTCCGAATATCGATTCCGATATCCGAGCCGATGCATTAGCTGGTGATGCGCGGCGCCCGGATGACCTTGAGGAAAAGCGCCTTCATCGCATCGGTGATACCTTGGGTCGGCGTCACCTCGAAATAGAGGCCGGGCGAGGCGCATGCCTGCATCTTCGTCGGGATCTCGCTCTGGAAGGGGCTGATCCATTTGTTGTACCAATCGTTGCTGGGCAACGGCAGGTAGGTGGTGTAGAGCACGGCGATCTTGACACCGCGATCCTTCAGCGGCTTGCAGAAGGAGGTGTCGATCGGTTCCTGACAGCGGCCGCCGGTCGTCTTCTTGGTGCATGTCGACGGCTTGTAGCTGTYGCCGACGCCATCGGAAACGAAGAACAGGATCTTTTCGGGGCTGATATTCGACGTGCCGTCACCGGCCGGATCGATGATGGTATTCATCTGGGTCAGGGCGCTATCGAAGCTCGTGAGCTGGTCCTGATTGTAGTTCTGGTAGGGAATGGTCATCAGGTCGACGGCGTCGGTGTAATTCTTCACCTTCGTCAGGTCGGAGGTAGGGCTGGAGATCGTCGTCAGCTTGGCGTCTTCGGCTTTGGTGCCGAAAGTATAGACGCCCATGCGAAACTGATCGCTGCTGACGCGTTCGGTCTTGGCCGTATCGGTCAACGCCTGGGTTGCCTGGCGCACGACGTCGATGCGCATGGCGACGCCGAGACTCTTGGCGATGGTATAATTGTTGGTGCTCTGGTCCATCTGATGACAGGCGAAGGCGCAGCCTGTTTTGGCCTGCAGTTTCGAAACATCGGTCGCGGTTGCGCCGACGCCCATTGAAGGCGTGTTGTCGAGCAGGATGTAGAAATCCATGAAAGCGGCAGTTTGATATTCGGCCGTCGCGGAGCCCGAGATCGTGATCGAGTCCCGGCCGAGGATGCGCATGAAGGTGGTGGGCACCGTCGCGCTGAAGGAAACCTGCGAATTCAACTTGTTGGCGGTCTTGGTGACGTCGATGCCGAGGTCGACATGAACGTCGGTCAGCTCCCCGGACATCTGAGACATGAAGATACTGCGGGCGTCGTCCTTGCCGAGCGAGATCGTGCCGTTGCCGCTCATGGTCATCGCGGCTGCGACTGCGCCGGATTTTTCGGCGATCGAACCGACGGCGGCGGCATCGGCAGCGGCGTAAAGCTGTGTCCTCAGGCTGAGCGCATGGGCGAGATCCACGGCCATGCCGGCCGCACCGAAGAGCGGCACCACCAGCAGTGCCGTCATGATGCCGAAATTGCCCGAGCGATCCGATATGAAACCGGACGGAAGGATCGCCATGCCATGTCCCCGATGTTGAACTCTTTGCGGTTCTACATTGAAAGTCTAAAATATGGGGAAATCGACATGGTATATGCGGATTTAATCAGAGAATGCCGGGCGGCGGCGGTGAGGCGACAACTGTCGGCGATTGGTCTTTGCAAGCCTGACCTAAAGGTCTATAAGCCGCCGCATATTGAGGCATCCTAAGGTATGGATGTGAGAACGGGTGAGTGAGATGGCAGACAATTGGACCCCGAGCAGCTGGCGGCAAAAACCGATCCTGCAGGTTCCCGAATATCCCGACGCAGCCGCTTTGGCGGCAACGGAGGCCACGCTCGCCAGCTATCCGCCGCTCGTCTTCGCGGGCGAGGCGCGCCGCCTGAAGAAGCATCTTGCCAACGTCGCCGAAGGCAACGGCTTCCTGCTGCAGGGCGGTGACTGCGCCGAGAGCTTTGCCGAACACGGCGCCGACAATATTCGCGACTTCTTCCGCGCCTTCCTGCAGATGGCGGTCGTGCTGACCTTCGGCGCTCAGCTTCCAGTCGTCAAGGTCGGCCGCATCGCCGGCCAGTTCGCCAAGCCGCGCTCGTCGAATGTCGAGAAGCAGGGCGACGTGACGCTGCCCGCCTATCGCGGCGACATCATCAACGGTATCGAATTCACCGAGGAGTCGCGCATTCCGAACCCGGAGCGCCAGGCCATGGCCTATCGCCAGTCGGCCGCGACGCTGAACCTACTGCGCGCCTTTGCGATGGGCGGTTACGCCAATCTCGAAAACGTCCATCAGTGGATGCTCGGCTTCGTCAAGGACAGCCCGCAGGGCGAGCGCTACCGCAAGCTTGCCGACCGCATCAGCGAAACCATGGATTTCATGAAGGCGATCGGCATCACCTCGGAAAACCATCCGAGCCTGCGCGAGACCGATTTCTTCACCAGCCACGAAGCACTGCTGCTCGGCTACGAGGAGGCGCTGACCCGCGTCGATTCCACGTCGGGCGACTGGTATGCCACGTCAGGCCACATGATCTGGATCGGCGACCGCACGCGCCAGGCCGACCATGCGCATGTCGAATATTGCCGCGGCATCAAGAACCCGATCGGCCTGAAATGCGGCCCGTCGCTGCAGGCAGACGATCTGCTGCAGCTGATCGACATCCTGAATCCGGCCAATGAAGCCGGGCGCCTGACGCTGATCTGCCGCTTTGGCCATGAGAAGGTCGCCGACAACCTGCCGCGCCTCATCCGCGCCGTCGAGCGCGAGGGCCGTAAGGTCGTCTGGTCCTGCGATCCGATGCACGGTAACACGATTACGCTCAACAATTACAAGACCCGTCCCTTCGAGCGGATCCTGTCGGAAGTCGAAAGCTTCTTCCAGATCCACCGCGCCGAGGGCACGCATCCGGGTGGCATTCATGTCGAAATGACCGGCAAGGACGTGACCGAGTGCACGGGCGGCGCTCGCGCGGTTTCCGCAGAAGACCTGCAGGACCGCTACCACACCCATTGCGATCCGCGCCTCAACTCCGACCAGGCGCTCGAACTCGCCTTCCTGCTTGCCGAGCGCATGAAGGGCGGCCGCGACGAAAAGCGCATGGTCGCGAACGGCTGAGACTACAGCGCCGCGCGTCTGAAAAGACGCGCAAAGGACGCTGTAGCACTTTGGATTGCTGCATAATTTTACCCTTAAATCGATTCCGATTTGAGGAATTATGCAGTAGCCCCAAATGGATGAAGAAAAGCCCGGCGATGCCGGGCTTTTTTATGCTGCGAAGGTGGAACTGGCAGTCAGATGCTGGCCTGGACGCTGTGCAGGTTGGCGTAGACGCCGTCCTGCGCCATGAGCTCATCATGGGTGCCTTGTTCGACGATGCCATCAGCCGTCAGGACCAGGATGCGGTCGGCGTGGCGGACGGTCGACAGGCGGTGGGCGATGACCAGGGTGGTTCGGCCGTTCGCCAGGCTGAGCAGTGCCTGCTGTACCGCCCGTTCGCTCTCGTTGTCGAGCGCGCTGGTCGCTTCGTCGAAGATCAGGATCTCCGGATTTTTGAGGAAGGCCCGGGCGATGGTGATGCGCTGGCGCTGGCCGCCCGATAGCTTGACGCCGCGTTGGCCGATATCGGTGTCGTAGCCATGGGGCAGGGCAATGATGAAGTCGTGCGCATTGGCGGCGCGCGCGGCCGCTTCCAGCTCGGCATCGCTGGCGTCGGGCCGGCCGTAGCGCAGGTTTTCCGCCACTGTGCCGGCAAAGAGGTAGACATCCTGCTGTACCACCCCGACATGGCGCCGGAGCGAGGCCAACGTCACCTCGCGGATATCGGTGCCATCGATGCGGATCGCCCCTGCTTCGATATCGTAGAAACGCGGGATCAGCGCGCAAAGCGTGCTTTTGCCGACGCCCGATGGGCCGACCAGGGCGACGAACTCACCGGGCGCGATGGTGAGCGACAACTGCTCGAGCACCCGCGGGCCATCGGCCTCGTAGCCGAAGGCGACATCGGAAAAACTGATCTCTCCCCTGGGCGCCGGCATCGGACGCGCGGCCGGTCGATCGGTGATATCGGGGGCAATCTCCAGGATCTCCATAGCCCTGATGAAGCCGGTGTAGCCCTCCTGCCAGAGGCGGACGAAATTGGCGAGCCGCTGCACCGGATCGACCAGCACAGCGACGCAAAGCAGAAAGGTCAGCATATCGGGGACGGTCAGCTCTGCCGTCAGAATGCGCAGGCCACCGATGACGATAACAATTATCGTGATGAGCTGGGCGAAGGTTTCGGTACCGACCGAAAACCAGGCTTCGCTGCGGTAGCCCTCAGCGCGGCTTTGCAGGAAGCGTCGGTTCTGCTCGGCGAAACGTTCCTTCTCCAGCGCCTCGTTGGCAAAGGACTGGACGACGCGGATGCCGGCAAGAGCATCTTCGACGCGCTCGTTGACGGCGGCGATCTGCCGTTTGCTGGCTTCGAGCGCGCGGTTCATACGCCGGTTGAAATAGAGCGCATAGGACACCGCCACCGGGGTGAGCAGCAGGATCAGGGCTGCCAAAGGCGGATCGATGAAGAACAGCACCAGCATGGCGCCGCCATATTTCAGCACGGCGATGGAAAGATCCTCGGGGCCGTGGTGAAAGAGCTCACCCAGCCACAGGCTGTCATTGGTGATGCGGCTCATCAACTGGCCGGTGCGCTGGCGGTCATAGAAGCTGAACGAGAGCTTCTGGCAGTGCTCGAATAGTTCCTGCCGCACCGTGGCCTCGATGCGGGCGCCCATGACGTGGCCGCGGTAGTCGACGAAGAAGATGGCGATAATCTGGACGGCCAGAACGGCGAGCATGATGCCGCCCATGGCAAGGATTTGTCCGAAGGCCTGCGGCGCATCGGGTAGAGCCAGAAGCCGGCTCGTGACGACATTGGCGCAGAGCGGCAGGGCGACCGCTGTGCCAGCAACCAGGATGGCGCAAAGCAAATCGGCCAGCAGCAAAGGCAGATGCGGGCGGTAGTAGGAGAGGAATTTGCGCATACGCGACCGGCGCCGGTCGCGATCGGCGGCATTCGAATGGTCGCGTAAGAGGTTCGGGGACGGGTTACGGCGTCGCGAGCTTTTCCTCGCGCGGGAGAACGAAATGTTCATGAAGCTGAATGTCCTTGTGGGGGATGGTTCCTTTCTGTTTGGACAGGGTCGCTCTCATGTCAGTCTCCCGAGGATGAATTGAGAAATTCCAAGTGTTACTGCGTCCTTTGCGCGTCTGAAAAGACGCGCGGCGCTGTAAGTATCGCCGACAACCGCGCCGGATTCAATGCGTCTACCGGACGAGGCTGGCAAGTGTTGTCGGCGGGCAACAGGTTGCCGGCGCAATTTCGGGCGAGCACAGGTTTTATTGCACCAGCACCGATTGCTGGCAGCGTACGTCAGTGACGCGCACGTCGGCTTCGCCGACCTTGATGCCGAGCAGCGTCAGGAGGTTGAAAAGCAGCTCGTCAATCGGCTTGGTCAACCCCGTGAGTGTATCGGCGACGGCGCTCTGCACCACTGTTTTCGATAGGCC